>JAGBVQ010000059.1 GCA_017630245.1 Alistipes sp.
AGACAACCAAGCCCTCGCAAAACGCAAAACCCTCGCAAAGAAAATCTATAGCGATAGACTCCTCGAAACGCAGTTTCGATTGAAAAGTTTTGGGGCGCCTTTTTTAAAAGGTGCAAAGAAATATTCTCGCTTTTTCCGAAAGGTGCGAAAGAAAAACTGATGCCAGACTCTATGGGCGCACTATGCGTTGCAGGGGTGCAGACGAGAGACGCACGGGAGAGTTCTTGGCGAAGAAGTCGATGCACTCATCAAGCACGAGGATATTGTCGTGGATAAGCTTATCTTCAGCGTCGATATCCTTGTAAGTCTCAGCTATATAGTTACACATTGCCACCTTGTAGCGGCGGCCCTCCTTGAGTGCGGGAAAGCGTACATCTATGGCCTCACCTCGGGCGTCGACAATAATCGAATAGGGGGTTGTCGAGTAGAGGTCTACACGATGTGACTCCTTCACGTTGCCCGTATCATTAAACTTCGAGATAATCATCTTGCGCATCTGAGCTGGGGTCATTCTCATCGAAGCCACCGTCGAGAAGAAGGGCTCCAAATCAAAGAGTGTAGCACGACTCACGGCACCGGCCGGCAGCTCTGCAAGACGCACTCCGCCAAAGTGATAGAATCCCACCTCGGCCTCCACGGCACCACGCACAATCGAGGCCTGCATCTTGCCCAGACCTACGTGATCGAGCGGCTCGGCATTCTCGCCCACCGCCTCATTGAGATGGGGATCGGCCATAATCTCGGCCACACGCGAAGCAAAGAGCGAGTCGGGCTCAAACTCGGTGAGAAGATGATTTTTGTAGACCACACTCTCCACCTTGCGACCTTTCATTTTAATGGTCGTAGTACCTACCGCAATCAGATTTTTGCGAGTCTGACCTATGACTGTGCGATTGACCAGGGTATCGGCAAGAACGTGCGTATGGCCACTGATAATCAGATCGTAGCCATCATTCTCGGCCGCCATCTCCATATCCTTTACCCATCCCATATGCGAGAGCAAAACGGCCACGTCACACTTACCCTTCATTTCGGCTGCCACCTCAACCGCACGCTGCTGCGGATCGGGGAAACGCAGACCTACGAAGCTCTCGGCCTTACCATCGGGATAACCATTTGCGTAGTTGGTCACAGCTCCTGCGATGCCGATGCGAGCGCCGTTGACCTCCATAATCACATAGGGCGGCACCTGCGGAAAGTCGCCCTCGAAGACCTCGATGTTGGCACATACAGTTTGAAAATTCTGCTTTGCGAGCATATCGCGCAGAAATCCGCTACCACCATCAAACTCGTGATTACCAAAGGTTACCACATCGTAGCCGAGCTCGTTCATCAGATCGATAATCGGTTTGCGAGGCTCTGGGGCCAGATCGACAAAGGCGTTGCCTGTCCAGCGATCACCCGCATCAACCAAAAGGGTCGCAACCGTATCGCGGCACTCCTTCACGGCCGTTGCCAGACGCGGGAAGTTCTTGATACTTGCGTGCAAATCGTTGGTCGAGAGGATCACAAATTCGCGTTGTGCGATGTGACGGTTATAGAGAGCCAGCCCCGCCGGAGCGAGCATCAATATCAAACAAAGTGTATAAAGTGTTCTTTTCATATCAATAATCTTAATTATCTGTGCCAAAGTTACAGAAATTATCCTTATCTTTACAAAGTAAAACCAAAAACTTTTCGTGCAATGGAGAAGATAAAAGTAGTTTGCGAGAACACCGCCTCGCACATCGAGGTTGAGATGGGCACATCCCTGTCCGAACTCTGCGAGCAGTTGGGCATCAAGAGTCAATACCCTATTTTGGCGGCCTACGTCAATAACCGCATCAAGGAGTTGCATTACCTTATCTATGCTCCCGTAACCATTCGCTTTGTCGATATCACCCACTTCGTTGGCTACCGCGTCTACCAGCGCACCGCATCGTTCGTGGCACAGAAGGCAGTACGCAAGCTCTACCCTGGCCGCGACTTTCATATCCGCCACTCGTTGGCCGATGGCTTCTACTGCGAGATTGAGGGCGAGAGCGAGCTTACTCAGGCCGATTGCGATCGCATCGCCGCCGAGATGAAGCAGATCGTCGATGCCAACTACCCCATCACTCGCTCGCGCAAGCTTACCAGCGACGTGCTGCGCATCTACGAGCAGGAGGGCTACACCGACAAGGCAGAGCTTCTCACCACCCGCCCGCGCCTCTACAGCGACATCTGCCGTATGGATGATGTTGTAGGATACTTCTATGGCCCGTTAGCTCCTTCGAGTGGATATGTCACTTTGTTTGCATTGGTTCCCTATTATAACGGATTCTACCTTGCGCTGCCCCAGCGCTCGAGGCCCGATAGCGTTCAGACCAACTTCAACCGCGACAAGATGTTCGATGTCTTCCACGAGTATCAGGAGTGGGTACGCATTATGGGCGTTCCGACCGTAGGCTCGCTCAATAAAAAGATTTTGGCAGGCGATGCCAGCGAGATGATCAAGATAGCCGAGGCGTTCCACGAGAAGAAGATTTCGCAGATCGCTGATGCAATATATGAGGCCAATACAACCCGCGGTGCACGCTTTATTATGATCTCGGGTCCATCGTCGAGTGGCAAGACCACCACAGCCAAGCGTCTGGGTGTGCATCTACACCTTCTGGGACTTAATCCCGTGCTTATCTCGCTGGATGATTACTTTGTCGAGCGCGATAAGACCCCGCGCGATGAGAATGGCGAATATGATTACGAGGCGCTAGAGGCCATCGACCTCGAGCAACTCAATGCCCACTTGCGCCTTTTGGCGGCAGGCGAGAGTGTCGAGATTCCGCGCTACGACTTTATCACTGGCAAGCGCCAATGGCACGAGAATCCGCTGCAGCTCGACGAGCGCTCGGTGCTCATTATGGAGGGTATCCACGCTCTGAATCCCAACCTCACGCCGAGTATCTCGGAGGATATGAAGTTCAAGATCTACATTTCGTGCTTCACATCGGTTGCTATGGATAATCTCTCGCGTATCCCCACAAGCGACAACCGAATGCTTCGCCGCATTACACGCGACTACGCTACTCGCGGCAACAATGCTCTGGCAACGCTGGCTCGTTGGGGCAGTGTACGTCGAGGCGAGGAGAAACACATCTTCCCCTATCAGGAGAATGCCGATGTTATGCTCAACACATCGCTCTTCTACGAACTTGCCGTAATCCGCCCATTTGTGGAGCCTATTCTGAGAGAGGTGCCCGACACCGTACCCGAGTATGCCGAGGCGGTGCGTATGCTCAAATTCCTCGACAACTTTGTTGTGATAAAGCCCGATGAGATCCCGCCCACCTCAATCTTGAGAGAGTTTATCGGCGGCAGCTCGTTCAAATATTAGAGAAATAACAACTAAAAAATATATAAATATGTTCGATAAGTTTGCCGACAGACACGTCGGCGTAAGCAACCCCACCGAGCTTGGCTCAATGCTCGAGACTATCGGCGTAAAGTCGGTAGAGGAGCTCATCTCGCAGGTTATCCCTGCATCGATTCGACTCAAGAAGCCCATCGCACTACCCACCGAGGGTATGAGCGAGTATGAATTTGCGGCACACATCCGCTCGCTTGCCGAGCGCAACCGTCGCTTCCGCTCGTTTATCGGAATGGGATTTTATCCTACGGCTGTGCCGGCTGCAGTGTCGCGCAATGTCTTCGAGAATCCGGCGTGGTACACATCCTATACACCCTATCAGGCCGAGATTTCACAGGGTCGTCTGGAGGCTTTGCTCAACTTCCAGACAGCAATCACCTCGCTTACGGGTATGGAGATCAGCAACTGCTCGTTGCTCGACGAATCGACCGCAGCAGCCGAGGCTATGCTTATGATGTTCGCCCTGCGCTCACGCGAGGCGGTGAAGGAGGGTCGCAACCTTCTCTTCGTCGATAGCAACATCTTCCCCCAGACGCTCGATCTGCTGCTCACCCGCAGCGAGCCCTTTGGCATTGAGCTTATCGTTGATGACTTTGCCGAGTACAGCTTCTCGGGACAGGAGTTCGGCGCGATTGTGCAGTACCCCGCAGCCGATGGCGCAGTGAATGACTATGAGGACTTCACGGCCGAGGCTCACGCTCACGGAGTGATGGTTACGGCCATTGCCGATCTGCTCTCGCTCTCACTGCTGAAGGCTCCCGCAGAGTGGGGTGCCGATATTGCAGTGGGTGGAACACAGCGCCTGGGTTGCCCGATGGGATTCGGAGGCCCGAGTGCAGGTTATCTGGCTACGAAAGATGCATTCAAGCGCAATATGCCGGGACGTATTATCGGAGTCTCGGTTGATCGTCTCGGGAATAAGGCTCTGCGTATGTCGCTCCAGATGCGCGAGCAGCACATCAAGCGCGAGCGTGCAACATCAAATATCTGTACCGCATCAGCCCTGATGGCTTCGATGGTCGGCTTCTACTGCGTATATAATGGTGCGGAGGGTCTGCAGAGGGCAGCAATGACTGCTCACTTGGCAGCCGTAACCGTAGGTAAGGCTCTCGAGGCTATGGGCTATACGCTCCGCCACAAGTCGTTCTTCGACACGATTGACGTAGAGGCTGAGGCTTCGGTTGTGCAGTCGATTGCTCTCGAGAGAGAGATCAACTTCTTCTACCCCACCGACGAGCGTGTACGCATCTCGTTCGACGAGGTTACTACCCCCGAGGAGGTGGCCGCTGTCATTGCTATCTTCGCCGAGGCTATGGGCCGCAAACCCAAGAGTGTGAAGATGGCCACCGAGGATAATATCATCCCCTCTCTGCGCCGCACATCGGCAATTCTGACCGAACCTGTATTCAATCGTTACCGCTCGGAGAGCGACCTGATGCGCTATATCAAGCGTCTGGAGTTGCGCGATATCTCGCTTGCAAACTCGATGATTTCGCTCGGTTCGTGCACAATGAAGCTCAACCCCGCAGTCACAATGCAGCCCCTCTCACTCGACGGCTTCCAGAACATCCACCCCTTCGCTCCCGCAGAGCAGAGGGAGGGCTACACAGCCCTTATCGAGGAGCTCGAGAGCGATCTGGCGAAGATCACGGGCTTTGCTGCCTGCTCATTGCAGCCCAACTCGGGTGCTGCAGGCGAGTACACGGGTCTTATGGTCATCCGTGCCTACCACCAATCGCGCGGTCAGGGCTATCGTAACATTATGCTCATCCCCGCATCGGCACACGGCACCAACCCCGCATCGGCAGCTATGGCCGGTATGAAGATCGTAACCGTTGCGTGCGACGCAGAGGGAAATATCGACGTCGACGACCTGGTAAAGAAGGCCGAAGAGTATAGCTCGGAGTTGTGTGGCGTGATGATCACCTACCCCTCGACTCACGGAATCTTCGAGTCGCGCATACGCGATATCGTCGATGCGGTACACGACGCCGGAGGTCAGGTATATATGGATGGAGCGAATATGAACGCACAGGTTGGTCTGACCAATCCGGGATATATCGGAGCTGACGTCTGCCACCTGAATCTGCACAAGACCTTCGCAATGCCTCACGGCGGTGGTGGTCCGGGCGTAGGCCCCATCTGCGTTGCAGAGCACCTGCGTAAGTTCCTGCCCACCCACCCCGTTGTCTCAACCGGTGGCGAGGAGGGTATCACAGCTGTTTCGTCGGCTCCGTGGGGCTCGGCACTGTTGCTGCCTATCACATACGGATATATCAAGATGCTCGGTGAAAACGGTCTGCGTCACGCTACGGAGATGGCTATCGTCAATGCCAACTATATGGCTGCAGCCTTGGCTAACGAGTATAGCACTCTCTACAAGGGCGAGAATGGCCGCGTAGGTCACGAGATGATCCTCGACTTGCGCAACTTCAAGAAGGATTACGGAGTGGATTGCGGCGATATTGCTCACCGATTGATGGACTACGGTTTCCACGCCCCGACCCTCTCGTTCCCCGTACACGAAACGCTGATGGTCGAGCCGACCGAGTCGGAGCCTAAGGCCGAGATGGATCGCTTTATCGAGGCTCTGGTTTCGATCAAGCGAGAGTGTGAGGCTATCGGCGACCAGGCCGACAACGTAGTTGTCAATGCACCCCACACCGCTTCGGAGCTCGCGGGCGAGTGGTCGCATCCCTATAGCCGCAACGAGGCTGCCTTCCCGCTGGAGTGGATCCGCGAGGCGAAGTTCTTCCCCTACGTTACCAAGATCGATAACGGATATGGCGACCGTAACCTTGTTTGCAAGAACGAAATGTAGTAAATTCGGAAAAAGTTAGTATCTTTGCAAACGCTAAATTTAAGTAAAACACTAAATTCATAAAATAATGAAAGTAGAACAGAACAAAATGGTGGCGGTACATTACAAACTCACCGTCGATGGCGCAGTAGCCGATCAGTCGAACCCCGAGACTCCGCTGGAGTTTATCTGCGGTATGGGTATGCTTTTGCCCAAGTTCGAGGAGGCTATTATGGGTAAGGTAGCAGGCGATAAGGTTGCCTTCACTCTCGAGCCCAAGGATGGCTATGGTGAGATTATGCCCGAGGCAATCGTTGAGCTTCCCAAGAGCGTATTTATGATCGAGGGTAAGGTTGCTGAGGAGATCCTCTTCGTAGGCTCGCAGGTACCGATGAGCGATGCTAACGGCAATCGTATGATCGGCGTTATCAGCGAGGTTAAGGAGGAGAGCGTAATGATGGACTTCAACCACCCGATGGCCGGCAAGACCCTCAACTTCGAGGTAGAGGTTGTGTCGGTACGCGACGTAACCCCCGAGGATTTGATGTCGAAGGGCGGCTGCGGTTGTGGCGACTGCCACTGCGGCGAGGATGGTTGCGGCGAGGAGTGCGGCGAGCACCACGAGGGTTGCGACTGCGGTCACTGCCACTAAAATTCCTCACATCCGGAGAGAGTCCTAGGCAAATAGTCCATAGAAGAGTCTTGCGGCAATGCTGAAAACAGTTCCGCAATATCTTTCCGCAATAATTGACACCTATGGTCTGACCAAGACCTTAGGTGTCATTGACATTTGCAGAGGGGCTAACGGCGAGCTCGACTACCACGTCGGCAACAACTCAGTAATCTTCCGCATCCGCCACAACGGAGGCGATAAGATGCTCAAATGCTACACCCGCGAGAAGCGCAATCTGCGCCGTATTTACGGGGAGCGGTGCCTGCACGAAGAGTTATACATTCACTCCGACTCGATGCACGGAGAGTGGGTCGATGTGATTCTCGATGATTGGATCGAGGGCGTGGATCTCCACCGAGCCATACTCGACAACCTCCACAATCCCGAGGCACTGCAAGCTCTGGCCGAGGCGTTTGATGAGATGGCCCTGCAACTACTCCACGAGGAGTGGGCGCACGGCGATCTGAAGCCTGAGAATATAATCGTTACGCCCGAGGGACGGATGCGACTTATAGATTTCGATGCAATGTTTCTGCCGGAGTTTGCCGGCGAGCAGAGCGAGGAGTGTGGCACAGCAGCATTTCAACATCCAAGTCGCACGGCAGACTATTTCGACAAGAGTATCGACGACTACCCGATAGCGCTAATATCAACAGCGCTGCACGCTCTGGCTGCAGATGGAACACTGGCCGAGCGTTACGATCTGGAGGAGATGTTACTCTTTGCGCCCAAAGAGATTATGGCAGCTCGCTCGCAGGCTTATGCCGAAGTGTTGGAGCTCTTTGCGGCAAAGGGAATGGCGCTGCAGTACCGCATTGCTCAAATGCTCTCTTGGCGCACGCCTCAACTACCACCTCTGCTTGAATGGATGAGCTACAAGGGGTTTGGCAAAGAGACGCTCCATTGGGAATCTCACGAAGAGCTACTCCCTGCGCAGAGAGGCATCTATTGGGGATACCATAGATGTGGAGAGTTTGTCATTCCACCCATCTACGATCTCTGCTTCGATTTTTGCAACGGAGAGGCAGTGGTCTGCATCGGAGGATATACACACAGTATTAACAGCCAGGGCACAATTGTCCTATAACCATAATAAAAAGCTTAAAGAGAAGGATTATCAGAGATTGGATTTAGTAGACCCCTAACCAACCCAGATTATGTACAAGCAGGAGATTACACGCAAACATCGCACGGCATTCGTGATTGCCATCGACCAATCGCAGTCTATGGCAGAGATGGTGTCGTTCAACGGTTGTGTGATTTCTAAAGCACTTGCCGTCACCTATATTTCCGATCAGATTATCCACGAACTAACGCTTCGTGCTCGCCGCGATGATGGCGTGCGCGACTATTTCGACGTTGCCGTGCTTGGCTACTCCAATGAGGATGTATACCCGCTCATTGACGACAAACGAATCTTTATCCCCATATCGGAACTGCCAAACTACAAACCCGAAATAAAGAGGTTGAGCCTGGAGTATCACCTGCCCAATGGACAAAAGATCCTACGCGTAAATGAACAACCCTCGTGGATTAAAGTCAAGGCAGAGGGCGATACACCGATGTATGAGGCGATGTTGCATATTCGCGATATGGTGTCAGAGTGGTGTAACAAACCTCAGAATCACGAGAGCTTTCCGCCGATTATCTTCAACATCACCGACGGAGAGTGCTCTGACTGTTCGTCACAAGAGTTGATTGCCATCACCGAGCAGATCCGCAATCTCGGCACATCGGACGGCAAGGCTCTGCTGATAAATGTACACATCGCATCCCGCGATGGCGAGGAGGCTATCATATTCCCCTCGGCCGAGGAGATCGACAAGGACAACCGCTCGATGCAACTGCTGGCAGAGTGTTCGAGCATTATGCCCGAGCCATTCAACGAACTGATTCGCGCTCAGCGCGGCAATCAGGCCGAACCTCCATTTATCGCAATGAGCTACAACGCCTCGATAACCGAGGTTATTGCCATACTCAATATAGGATCTCGTAGCGTTACTAACCTTGTATAGAGTTGAATAATATGACACCAACTATCACCTCATACATAGAGTTACTCTCTTCCGAGGATCCGCAGTTCAAGACTCTTACAGGGCTGCGACCCCTCAGAAGGGAAGGCTCCCCGTTAGTTGTACGCACCTCTCTCTTTGCGGAGGCTCTGGTCACAATCGACCAGGAGCAATACCTGCTGTGTCTGCCATTGAGTAGCGAAGCCGACTCGAGGCTTGCACTCTTCTGCTCAAAACTCAAACAGATATACACCAATGCGCTGACCGAATATAGGCTTCTGCCCTCCGAGATATCGCTCTCGGACTCAATGGGCCGGAATGTCGAGTGCGATCTTATTTTGCACCGACTCCCCGCAGGCGAGAGTCTCAATCGGGCCATCACGCACATTGCCACATCCCGCATCCGTTCGGCGCTGAATCTGCTCAAACAGGAGATGATCAAGATCGGATTTCTTCACGGAAATCTCAAACCGTCGAATCTCATCTATGGGGACAATGGCCGCATCTACCCTATCCGCTACCACTATGCTCAACTAAAGGCCGACGTGGCGGCAATTGAGGCGGAGTTCAACCTTATCGACAACTTCGTTAATCAGCACCCCGAGATTGCCGAGATTGGAGAGCACATCTCGCCGACAGATTACCTAAAAGAGCTGCCCTACGATCATATCTTCCCGATGCAGGATATGAAGTACCGAGTTCGCCAAGGCGAGCTATACGGATATCTCGACTGCGACTTGAGGGAGATAATACCCCCGCAATTTACCTACGCCGAGGATTTCTTCGAAAATAGAGCCGTGGTACAGACCTCAGACTCGAAGATGGGCGTTATCGATAGTCGGGGACATTGGGTCATCAAACCCATATACGATATGCTCGGAATAGATGAGGGCGACTTCGAAGCCCGCATCGGTGATGAGTGGATCAAGATTGACTATTCAGGAACAACGATAAAATAATAATCAATAAAAGACAAAAACTATGGAGAATGTAAAATGTTTAATTATCGGTAGCGGTCCCGCTGGATACACCGCTGCAATCTACACCTCGCGTGCAAACCTTTCGCCCGTACTCTACGAAGGCATTGAGCCGGGAGGTCAGCTTACAACAACAACCGAGATCGAGAACTTCCCGGGCTATCCCGAGGGCATTGGCGGCACAGAGATGATGGCCGACCTTCGCAAGCAGGCCGAGCGCTTTGGTGCAGATGTTCGCTTTGGTGTAATTACCTCGTGCGACCTCTCGTCGCGCCCCTTCAAGGTGGTTGTTGATGGCCAGAAGGAGATCTCGGCCGAGTCGATCATCGTAGCTACCGGTGCTACGGCTCGCTACCTGGGTCTTCCCTCCGAGACGAAGTATCGCGGTATGGGCGTTAGCGCCTGCGCTACTTGCGACGGTTTCTTCTACCGCAAGAAGGATGTAGCCGTTGTCGGCGGTGGCGATACCGCTTGCGAGGAGGCTACCTACTTGGCAACTCTCTGCCGTCAGGTCTACCTTATCGTTCGCAAGCCCTTCCTTCGTGCATCGAAGGCTATGCAGGAGAGAGTCTTCAACACACCAAATATCAAGGTTCTCTTCGAGTACAATACCGTCGAGGTACTCGGCGATGAGGATGGCGTAACGGGAGCTCTGCTCCGCCACACAGACGGCACCGAGACCACAATCGACATTGCCGGTTTCTTCCTCGCTATCGGTCACCACCCCAACACCGAGCTCTTCGCCGGTCAGTTGGAGCTCGACTCTGAGGGCTACATTAAGGTTGTACCCGGCACATCGAAGACCAACATCGAGGGCGTATTTGCCGCTGGCGATGTAAAGGATCCCCACTACCGTCAGGCTATCACTGCTGCAGGTTCGGGCTGTATCGCAGCACTCGACTGCGAGCGTTTCCTCCTTGCACAGTAACCTATGCCACTGAAAGTCACCATACTCGGTGCGGCATCGGCAAAACCGACCGTCAATACCCACCCGTCGGCCCAGATAGTAAACGCTAACGAGCAGTACTATCTGGTCGATGCGGGCGAGGGTGTGCAGCAGCAGATGTTCCGCAACGGAATCAATCCGCTCAAGCTGCGTGCGGTCTTTATCTCGCACCTCCACGGCGACCACGTCTACGGGCTCTTCCCATTGCTCTCGACACTTGGGCTTTACGGCCGACAGACACCGCTTGCGGTCTACGCGCCGCACCCCTTCGGTGAGATTTTGGAGTGCCACCGTCGCTATTTCGACCAGCACGTACCCTATGAAGTCATTTGGCACGAGGTCGATACCACCAAGCACGAACTCCTCTTCGAGAATCGCTCACTCGAGGTATGGAGCATTCCTCTGCGCCATTCACTCCCCGCCTCGGGATACCTCTTCCGCGAGAAGGCTCCCGAGCTGAATGTCGACAAGTTTAAGATTGAACGATACGGGCTCTCGATAGCGCAGATCGTGGCAGCGAAGCGTGGCGAGGATATAACGCTCGACTCAGGAGAGGTGCTGCCAAATTCATCGCTCACCTATCTACCCTACCAGCCGGCATCGTACGCCTACTGCTCCGACACGAACTACTCGGCTCGCATTGCCGAAATCGTGAAGGGCGTCACAACCCTCTACCACGAGGCGACATACGCCGATAGCGAGAAGGCAGTAGCCAAGCAGCGAGGTCACGCCACAGCGGCCCAAGCTGCCAAAACTGCCCTCAACGCCGAGGCCGGAGAGCTATTGATAGGTCACTTCTCATCACGATATAAGGATCCCACAATCCTTCTCGACGAAGCACGCACGATCTTCCCCAACACCCGCATAGCCGAGGAGGGGGAGAGTTATGAGATTAAGAGATAGGATAATTGATAAAAAAAATGGTGGTCAAAGGCTTTGACCACCATTTTTTATTAGAGCAGAGAGCGTCCGTCATTATATTTAACCAGAGCCTCCGGTAACTTAACCTTCGAGAGGTAGTCGATACGTTTGAGGTAGTAGCTGCGGAAATCCTCCCAGCGATAGTATGGGGCATTGTCGCCCGCCAGCGGCAGACGCACCTCTGCCTCGTTGTGCAGAGCCTTCACCAATACATCGCCCTGCTTATTGCGATAGAAGACCAACTGCACATTGGCAGCCATCGAGGTTATGTTGATATCCTGCCAAACCTTCTCGATATTATCGTAATCACTAATCGACAGGCGCTGAGAGCGTCCCTCCATCTGCAACAGAACAATCAGCGGAACAACAGTCATATCGTGTCCGAAGCGCAGACATCCCGAGCGACCTCCATTAGCAAGAACATCATCCACATCAGCAATGATTGTACGCATCAGGGGCACTGCATCCGACGCTGTGATATCGCCAAACTCGATCGAGTTTCCGAATACGGTGTAGTGGTGGATATTGCGGGCACGCCAGAGTCCGTAGAGTTCGTCGGTCGTAAAGAGATCATAGAGCGAGAGAGTGGTATCCTCGAAGTTCTGCATAATCACTGCGATATAGAAGATACGCTGAATCACATTGTAGGGATCGACCGTTGCGGTATATTCCGGTTTGAAGAGAGCGTTCATAAAGCGCTCGGTGTTGACATAGCGGCGTCTAAGCTCGGGCTGAACATTATCCGAATCGTAATTCGAAGCCATAGTTGTAGCGTAGGCCGGAGCCAGAAAACGGCGATAACGCTCTCCCGTCGTGCGAACAAACTCCACGTCGGGACAGAGCTCCTTGATGCGCTCATTATTGGCAGCCATACTCAGCAGGCAGCGCGGATAGAGGGTCGACAAACACTCGATACGGCACTCCTTACCCCCCTTGGTCGAGAAGATCTCGGGGTAGCGCTCGACCATACGCTCGGCAATGCCGCGATGCTCCTTCACGCCCTTTGTCGTAAGCTGGCCCTCACGACCCTCTGCGTGCTCGCAGATAGCCTTAACACGGCCATAGACCTCCTTGCCATACTCGGTCAGGGCATCCATCTTCTCGGCGTCGCCGAAGATTTTGAGGATTCGCTCATAATACTTCGGGCGAGTATGCCAGCGACTACCATGACGGCCGTAGGTGCTGATATAGAATGGCTTATACCCCTTAGGCGCAGGGGTATGAAGTGTCGGCTTGTAGATATACGACAACAGATTCGAGCCGGCATAGTTGGGGTCTTGCGCAATCTTCTCGCGCATATCCTGTGCCGAGATGGGCAAGATGCTGACTATCAGCGCCAGAAGTAGTATCTTAAACGAGAGGCGTTTCATTTGCTTAGTTACATTTATTAGTCATAATATTCAGGATCATTCTATCGGTCTCATCCATCGCATCACGGCCGATATTGGTAAGGTTGCGTATGGTCATATCGACATCATCATCCACAATACCTTCAGTCGATGTTGTGCAGCGGTGCTCCATAGCCATCATAGCCGAGAGCACGGCCGTCGAGACGCCACTCGAGAGTTTGAGTGAGCAGCTCGGCTTGGCGCCGTCACAGATCATACCCGTAAGGTTGGCGACCATATTCTTCACCGCGATCGAGATCTCCTCATATCCGCCACCCATAAGGTAGGTGATACCGCAACTCGATCCCGTAGCCGCAACGACACATCCACAAAGAGCCGACAAACGACCCAGACCCTCCTTGATATATATAACGGTAAGGTGGCTCAAAGCCAAAGCACGCACCATCTGCTCGTGCGAAGCGCCACACTCTCGGCCATAGACCACCACCGGCACCGTCGAGGCGATACCCTGATTGCCGCTACCCGAGTTACTCATTACCGGCACCGGTGCGCCACTCATACGAGCATCGCAAGCTGCCGAAGTATAGGCCAGAATACGCGAAAAGAGCGTGTCGCCCAACATATTGCCGTGACCTCCTCCGCGCAACATCACGCCGAGTCCGTGGCCATAGTTTCCGCTAAACGAGGTCTCGGCGGCCGCCATATTGAGTCGCTCCGCCTCCTGGATAAACTCCAGATCCTCGAGCGGGGTCTGCATCGCGAAGTCATAGACTTTGCGCAGTGATAACTCGACGCTCGAGGTTGCCACATCGCCACTCTCGGCCGAGATCTCACCACCACGCAACACCTCTCCGTTACGCTCGACAAGCACCACCGAAGAGTGAGTGCCGGCAATCACCGCACGAGCCGACTCATCGCCTCTACGCACCTCAACCTCGATATAGAGTTTGGGGACACTACCCTCGGCGAGGGTGATATTTATCGGATTTGCGAGCAAGTAGCTCTTACCCTCGGCCACCTGCTCGGGAGTAATTCCGCCAAGGAGTTCAAGTTCGCGGCTCGAGCAGCCATAGAGTGCACCGAGCGCAACAGCAATAGGCAGGCCTATCATACCCGTACCCGGGATGCCTACGCCCATAGCGTTTTTGAGGATATTAGCACTTAGGCGTACCTCAACACGCTCGGGGCGGCCACTCTCCTCACGACCAAGCGTCTCGGCTGCTACCGCAGCACACAAAGCCACAGCAATAGGCTCGGTGCAGCCCACGGCCGGCACCACCTCTCGCTTGATAAGGTCAATAATCTGTTTTTGTTCTGAAATGGTCATATTTCACACTATTTACCTACGGTTTGCGCCAACACAAGAGTATAGCGCTCGGGACAAAGGTTCAGCACCTTAAGCACCTCTTCACTCTGGGCGCTACCACGAGTGATTGCCTTCAAACCGTTACCTGCAGCATAAAGGTTTACATTCTCGGCATAGCCCGCCGCATCCTGACCGCAGAGGAATCTCACCACATCGGCCGGCATATTTCGACCCTCGTAGACCTTCGTATCGGCGATGTATGCGATATTGAGCGGAGCGTTGTTGGCAAACTCCTGACGTGCCGACAGAGCACGATGGTCGCCCTCGGCCACTCTCACCAGCTTATGAGCCTGAGCGTCGTAGAGATAGACTCCACCCTCAAGGAAAGCATATACCTTTACGGGATAGAGCGCCAAAGCCGAGGGAGCGGTGAGGTGTCCATCCTCACGATTCACACCTGCTGCAGCCCACACTACACCCGAGAGCTCCTCGAGCGAGAGGGGTTCTGCGCTAAAATCACGGCTCGAGCAACGGCTCTTCAGCGCCATATTTATAGTTGCACCCGCCTCGAGATCGGGCTGGGTCAGCACAATTTCAGCACCCTCCACAACGGGAGTTGCCACCACATCCTTCTTCTGCACACCACCTGCGCAAGCCGTCATCGCAGCCACTGCAAGCATCATCACAAACTTTCTCATACTTTTTTTTAGTTTTTGGTTCGAACAAAGATAGCGATTTTTTTTGAATCCGCTCTCGCGCGCGCGACATTTATATAGTAAAGAGGGTGCCACCTCTCGGGGCACCCTCTCTATCTGGACCTTATTATAGGTTTTGTGCAATTACTGAATCTTTACACAACGAACACCCATTGCAAGGTTTACGGGGTAACGGTAATTATTGATTGCCGGAGCATTTACCGAATTATCAGAATTAGCGTTATCTACCCACCAGTTATTACCACCGATACGCAACTCGCAAGCGGGATATACAGAGTGCTTAGCGACCTGAATATCTGACGAGTTCTGAGTGCTACCATTCAGATAGATATAGGTATTCTGACCTGTGTACTTCGTAAGCATATCAGCCTCATCGGTCAACGACTCATCAAAGTACCAGAAACCTGTACGAGGATAGTTACCCCAAGCGTAGTTGAATACTGACGAATCGGTCGGCTTACGGAAGCCCTGCCAGGGGATAAATACAAACTCGTCACCAGCGGTGAAGTACTGACCTGCAGAACCGGGGATAATCTTACAAGCCTTGCCTGTATGAGCACCGTTATTAGTCAATGCATCAGCAACCTCCTGCTTCGAAGGTACGCGGTAGCCTACCGGACACGGGTCAAACTGAGTCTTGGTCGACTGCCAGAGAGCATTATCGCCAAAGCGCAAATCACCCCACTTATCCTTATCAGCCTGCCACCAAACCAGAGTACCTGTGTCAGCATAAGAGGAAGTTACAGTTCCAAAGAAGTTGAAGTATGTTCTTGTACGCATCAGATCTGCTGCATTTGTAGCCGAGCTGAACATACGAGTCGAATATGCATCAATACTCCAAGGATAGAGGATCCAACCGCTATTTGTGCTCCAGCTTGCATTACCCGCAGAAGCCATAGCTGTAAACTCCTCAGGGATAAACTTAGGCGAGCGCGACGTACGCGGAGTCGGGTTACCCCACTGATAGATGAAACCTGCCGAACGCCACAACTGCTCGCTGCTCATATTAGTTGCCTCAGCAACAGTTGTCGGGATATATGTAGCACCAAGGTTACAGTTAAGGAATACGTGACCACCGGGGAGTGTCTGATCCTTAGCATCGCTCACCCAGATATGGAACTGGTTAAAACGACCTAAATCAGTTGCTCCAATCACGATAATTGCATTACCCGGCTTCGAAGCTGTGAAGTAAACCTTATCGCCCTCACGACGCAAGTTGGTTACAACACCCTCGCTATCCTCTGCGTAAACGTAGGTAGTGTTGTAGTTCTGGTTGGTGTAAGTCTTACCGGTATCAGCGTTCGGATTAACCAAAGTACCATCAGG
>JAGBVQ010000060.1 GCA_017630245.1 Alistipes sp.
GTTCAGGAGTACGAGCTTGCTAATACCAACACTAAACTCGTTGTAGGTCATCCGCTTGGCGAGTTTTATATCAACCGATATGCAGGCGTTAATCCTGCAAATGGAGATGCTCTTTGGTACGACAAAAACGGCAACCTGACCAATGAGCTGCGCGATGAAGATAAAGTTCTTATCGGCAAGAGTTACCACGCTCCGTGGCAGGGAGGTTTTGGTACTCAGTTGTCATGGAAGGGACTTTCGCTCTCGGCTCAGTTTAGCTGGGTAGGTGATCGTTGGATGATCAACAACGACCGCTACTTTGATGAGTCTAACGGTCGCTTCGCATCATACAACCAGTCGCGCCGCCTGCTCGAGCGCTGGAAGAAACCTGGCGATGTGACCGACATCCCTCGTCACGGTGTCTACACCGAGTTCGACAGCCGTCTGCTGGAGGATGCATCGTTCCTGCGACTCAAAAATGTAATGCTCTCCTACTCGTTGCCGAAGGATCTACTCCACAAGAGTCGAGTATTCCAGGGTATTCGCATCTACGCGCAAGCACAGAATCTGCTTACATTCACCAACTTCTCGGGTCTTGATCCTGAGGGTTCGTCAAATATCTACGCTGCGCAGTACCCTATGGCTCGTCAGTTCACCTTTGGTCTTGACTTAACATTCTAATGTCTATGAGAAGATTTTTTAACAATATACGCCTTTTCGCAGCGATAGCTGCAATGACAACTTTGCTGCTCGCCACCTCGTGTCTTGAAAAAGAGCCCGGATCGGCAATTGGCGACAAGGAGGCGATCAAGAACATTAACGATGTAAAGCAACTGCGCATCGGAATCTATGCAATGCTCAAGAGTGGAGCACTTTACAGCGGTTACCTCACGTTGCTTCCCGACCTGCAGTGTGATTTGGTTTACGCTGTCGAGGGCTTCTCGAACACGCACGGCAATATCTGGCAGTGGGATATCCGCCCGACCAATAGCGAGATTGAGTCGGTATATGCATCGCTCTATAGCCTTATCAGCAACTGTAACTACTTCCTCGACTCGATTGATGAAGTTATCAAGGGCGAGACTATCGACGAGAATATTGATCTTTTGGAGCAATATACGGGTGAAATCTACACAATCCGCGCCCTCGCCTACTCTGAGTTGGCTAAGCTCTACTGCAAGGCTTACGACCCCGCAACAGCCGCAACCGAGAAGGGTGTTGTACTGCGCACCTCCTACTTCAAAAAGGAGCCTATCGTGCGCGCTACGCTCGAGCGCACGTATCAGTTTATATTGGATGATCTAGCCGAAGCTGAGGCTCGTCTTGATATCGACGACGACACATATAGCAGCGTGGGTATCACATTAGCAGCTGCGTATGCTCTCCACGCACGCGTGGCGCTTAATATGCAGGATTGGGATGCGGCTATCGACTACTCGTCACGTCTTATCGACCACCCGAATGGAGCATTTGCGCTCTCAAGTGCGTCATCTGTCTATACCAATGGACAGACCTATTTCGACTATATGTGGACAAACGACGTAGCCACTGAGATTATCTGGCGTATCGGTTTTACCGAGACTTCATACGGCGGAGCTCTCGGCTCGTTGTTCCTCAATTTTACGCAGGACTATTATAACTACTACCCCGACTATGTGCCGGCTCAGTGGGTACTCGATCTCTACGATGCTGCCGACGGCCGATACAATGCGTATTTCTACACCTTCACTACAGGTTATAACCACGGCTTACAGTGGCCTCTGCTGGTAAAGTATTATGGAAATGAGAGCTTTGTTAATAACGCTCTCATCTACCACGTCAATATGCCCAAACCATTCCGCTTGGCAGAGCAGTACCTGATTCGTGCCGAAGCTTACTGCCGTTGCGATGAGCCTAACTACGCAAAGGCTGCAAACGATATGAACACTCTACGCCAGTATCGCTATACGAACGGTGGAAACGTCAATATCACAAAGGATAACTTTATCGAGCAGATTGCAAACGAGCGCGTACGCGAGCTCTATATGGAGGGCTTCCGCCTGAACGACCTCAAGCGTTGGGGTACGCTCTATAATAATGGTAATGGTTTCAAGCGTACACCGCAGACCTCATCGCTGGATGAGGGCAGCTCGCTCGAGATTAAAGCTGATAATCCGCTCTTTGTTTGGCCTATTCCCCAGCACGAGATCGAGGCTCCCGGATCACAAATCGAGCCTAACGATAGTAACCTAAAGAATTAAAGTAGAACAAGAAGTAAAGCTATATATGAAGCATATTTTCAATATTTTGATTACTGCGGCTATTGCCGTAGGATTCATCTCCTGCCACGAGCGATACACTACCTATTCCGATAAGGAGTATGTAATGTTCGCCGACTCGCTCTCGAGCAATGCCGTACTCGAGGATCAGGAGTACTTCACAGTGGCAATATCCTCTACCGTGGCTCGTGACTACGATCGCACGTTCGGTGTTGAGATTATCGACGAGGGCAGCAATGCCATTGAGGGTTACCACTATCGCCTACTCTCGAACAACGTAACCATCCCTGCCGGCAAGCTCGCAGGCGAGGTGCGCGTTCACGGCATCTACGAGAATATCGAAGCAACCGACTCGCTTGGTTTTGGTCTGCGTCTTGTTATGCCCGAAGCCCTCAAGTTCAACTCGCTCTACCCTAACAGCGACTGTACAAAGGTTACGATGGCAAAGGTTTGTCCCTACTCTATCGACAACTTTACGGGCTGGTGCGTAGTCACCTCATTGATGCTCTACAACTACCCCGGCACCAACGCAAGCTACCAGCGTCTGGTAAAGTGTGAAAAGATTGACGATGAGAGCATTGTAATCCGCAATTTCCTCTACGACGGCTACGATGTAACGATGCGTTTCGATAGCAGCGATCCTGCCCTGCCGATGGTCAAGATGGATAACGATCAGGTATTGAGCGACGAGGCGTCGGTATTCGGCCAGATCCTGGGCGACAATAACATCCTCTGTGGTGAGAGCCCCTACAACGACTCTTACTTCAACTCGTGCCAGCGATTCGTAGTACTCTGGTTGAATGTATATGTCTACGACTTAGGGGATCCGATCGGCACCGTTGGCCAGTTCTATAATGTTCTGGAGTGGGTTAGCGACGAGGAGGCTGAGCGCTTGCAACGAGAGGGAATGTAGGAAGAGGCAATTCAAAATTCAAAATTCAAAATTCATTATAAACACTGTTAAATTATGAGAAGACTTTTTATCAACTTAGTTGGTTGCTCGATGGCGGCATTTGCGCTTCTGGCAACTTCTTGCCAGCCGGATCCGGGAGAGACTTTGCCTACTCCTAATTTCCCTGAGCAGGTAACGGCTCAGGTTGCTGCAGGTGATATCTACACCTTGGCAATTGAGCCTAATCAGGATTGGACTGTAAGCATTCCCGAGGATGCAACCTATTTCACAATTCTCGACAACGAGAATGAGGTTTACTCGGTAAGTGGTAAGGCTGGAAACCACGAGATTCAGATCAAGGTAGCAGATATCCGCGACTACAATGCAGATCACACCTGCGATGTAACCTTGACTATGGGTCCCAAGAAGGCTGTTATCGCCACCCTTACTCTTGGTAAGCTCACTCGCACAATCGAGATCTACGACGTTTGCTTAGAGTCTAATTTGGACTGGGTGTACGGAGAAGACACTCAGTTCGAGTATGCTGCAGAGCAAGTTGGTGCTGAGGGTGTTACACTTAATTGGGGCGAGAATGGCTTGGATATGTTCTGCCACCGCGTGAAGATCGTTTCGAACTTCACTTGGAAGATCGACGGTACTCCCGCTTGGATCCAGGCTATCGAGAACAACACCGAGGATGTAACCGAGCTCTGGATCAAGGGCGACGCTGCTAACTATCCTATGGAGGATGCAACTGCAACCCTCTCGTTCCTCGACGCTAACGACAACTCGGTTGCTGCAGTGGCAACTCTGAAGGTTTCGATTGCTTCGGCAAAGAATATTTTTGCATTCGAGGATTTCGACAACGAGTACACCTTCAACCACGAGGGTAAGCTCTACAACATCTTCAGCGCATCGTACCTCGAGGGCAATGCTGAGGGTTCGGTGATTTCGACCAACGAGGAGCTGTGTGCTTACACCGTTTCGTTCGAGGAGATGGGTGGAGGCTTTATCTTCCCGTCATTTGAGAACGAGTGGATCAACTGTACAGTTTCACCTTGGGATACAACCGATGATGCAAAGATTCAGTACCGCAACATCTCGATTGGCGTTACAGCTAATCAGGATTCTGATCGTCAGGCTTTGGTTGTAGTTCTTCCGAAGAGCATCGTTAATACGTTTGAGGATAAAAACGAGCCTTACGAGCTCATCGAGATGTCGGCAACCGGAATGGGCGCTTCGGGCAAGTTGAACGCAGAGTTCGAGAAGTATCACGTAACAACCATCAAGCAGTTGGCGCCTCCGGGAGCAATCACTCTCACCAACGAGGCTGAGTTGCCGACCGTAATGTGGAAGAAGGTTGGTGACGGCAGCGATATTTCGTACGATTTCCCCGATGTTAAGGATGGCTACGAGTTGCTCTACACCAACAAATGGGATAGCGATGATGCTTCGTTCTCATTCAACGGCACCTACACTTCGGTTGAGTACTGCTATTTTGACAACGCCAGCGGCAATATGAAGACCATGAGCGACGCTGAGTCGTGGGTAAAGGTTGAGCCTTTCGGCACTGCCGGTGGTTTCAAACTCACGATGAACCCGACCGAGAGCAGCAATAAGCACTGGGAGACCAAGTCCTACTACAATGGTGCATATTGGTCGTATGTTGCCTTCAAGAACGGTGATGATGTTGTTGCGGTAATCAGCTGTCTTTACAATCTCGACTATAGCCTTACGGGCGGTAACGAAGGTGGCAATGCAGGCCTTTCGTTCACATATCCTCAGTACGCTGCCGAGTACGATGGTTCGACTCTCGAGCAGCTCACTTCAGGCGAGTACTACCAGATGATCGTTGGCAACTTCGGTGAGATGCCCGTATGGCAGCTTACCTACAGCAAGACAGCCGCTACAATGTCGGGTATTTCGGGTATCAACACCGACTGGACTTTTGTTTATGTTGACGAGGCTGACAAGTCGTGGCTCACTTTCGAGATGGGCGAGATGTCGACCATTGCGATGAATGAGTCGGGTAACGGCAAGAGCGGTATCCTTATCTTCAAGGATAGCAACAATGTTATGAAGCTTGCTTTGATTTGCACACTCAATATTAAATAATAACCTCTACCAACTTCACGATGCCCCGTTTCGTTCGGGGCGGGGCATCGTTTTTTTTTTAACCGAACAAGCAAACGATCCTCCCTACCCCAAACAACCCAAATGGGTGCAGAGGTCACAAAATGAGCAGTTTTAAGAAGATGAAACTTTACAGATTTATCGTATGCGTAGTCTTGGCTACGATTTCGCTCGTTGCGACAAGTTGTAACGAGAACGAAATAGACAATCGCGAACACGGCTACGGATACGTTCAATTCAAATTGTATAAGCAGGCATCATACGATGCCGGCAATAGCGCCGAGCAGAATGCAACGCGAGCCATCGTCTCACGTCTGGAGTATCTCTCCGATGCGTGCAAGGTGAAGGTTACGCTCTCCTACAACTCTACCACCATCTCGCAGACACTTACTCTGCAGGCGGCTGATGGCGATTTGGCGGAGTTCGGTTTGCGTAGTGCAACTCTCAAATTGTTGGTCGGCGACTATAAGATTCTAAACTTCCGCCTCTACGATGCCAATGATGAGGAGCTTTACATCGGCACCGTTGGCGAGAATAACACCTTCTCGGTAACGGAGGGTGGACTGCTCGTGTACGACCTTACAGTGAACGTAACACCGCGAGGCAAGGTGCGCTTCTCGCTCAAGAAGGATATGTCGGATTTCAACGGCAAGCCCCAGCAGAAGGCCGTATCACGCCAATATACCTTTGACGAGATTAAGTTTGTAAATATAACCATTGCCGAGGTTATGCCCTCGGGAAGCACGACCAACCCCGTTCGTTTCGAGCTGCTGCCCACGAAATTCTCTCTGCACTTTGATGAGGATGACGAGCAGAGCGATAAGGAGGGTTACCAGACTTCGTCTATTCTCTGTGACTCACTGCTCTCATTACCTGCGGCCAACTACCGCATCACTCGCTACGAGGCTCTCGACGAGCGCAAGGTGTTGCTTGAGGATTGTTCATCGCTCAAAAAGTGCGATTTTACAATCGAGGATAACAAGACCACGAAGGTATCGGTGCCCGTATCGCTCTACGAGGCCGATGACTACATCCAGGACTACTACGCTCTCTACCGCATTTGGGAGAGCCTCGATGGAAATAATTGGTACTACGCTGGCGAGACCTTTGCTCGCGGTGTAAACTGGGATTTCAACAAGGATGTTGATCTTTGGGGCGACCAACCCGGCGTTGAGTTACACTCTAATGGTCGTGTAGCACGCATTGATATCAGCGACTTCGGCTTCCGTGGTGAGCTCTCGCCCGCAATCGGTCAGCTCACTGAGCTTATTGAGCTCTACCTCGGCACACATAATGACACTAATGCCATCGGTTTCGATCCTACGGTCGATCCGTCTATTTCGCTTGCTGATCGCAATCGCAACCGAATGGAGAACCACAAGGCTCTGCTTGCTAAGATTCACCCTGCGAGCCAAATTTCGGAGCCTTGCGCACGCGCACTCAAGGAGCACAACATCAATATCGCAGCAACCTCTCTCTACGACACGAAGAGCGAAAGCGAGATTTTCGATATGCGTAGTGGAGTTCAGCGCGAAATTGTAAAGCACGACACCAATCACGGCACACTCTGCAACGGTCTTACGAAGATTCCGGCCGAGATCGGCAATCTGAAGAAGTTGGAGTACTTCTACATTGCAAATAGTGCGATCACCTCACTTCCGGAGGAGATGGCAGAGCTCTCGGCTTGTACTGACATCGAGATCTACAACTGCCCGAATATGAAGAACTTCCCGATGGCTATCACGAAGATGCCCGAGCTTATCTCGCTCAACATCTCAAATAATAAGCAGTGGGGAGCAGACGATATTCTGGCAGGTATGCGAGATCTGGCAACAGGCCCTGCGGCTGAGAAGATTCAGATTCTCTACGCACGTCAGAATCAACTCGAGATTATGCCCAAGGAGTTCCGTAATATGAAGAAGTTGGGTCTGCTTGACCTTGCATTCAACAAGATTGCAACCATTGAGGCCCCCTACGGCAAGGAGTTTGCTCCCGTACAGCTCTACCTCGACAATAACCTTCTGACCGAGATCCCGCACGATAGCGACGTCTTCTGTGGCATTAACGATATGGAGACCTTCTCGGTGAAGTATAACAAACTCACAAAGTTCCCGAATATCTTCTCGGCAAACAGCCTCTACACGATCAAATCGGTCGATTTCTCGGGTAACGACATTCGTTCATTCGAGGGAGAGAACGAGACTGACGAGTCGAAGAGATTTAAGGGTATTAAAGTCGAGACCCTCACCCTCTCGCAAAACTACAATCTCGGCAAATACCCCACTGCGCTGGCGAAGACCAACTCGCTTGTCTCCTATATCATCCTACGCGCTTGCGGTCTTACAGAGATTCCTGCAGGTTCGTTTACCTATCGCAACTCGGTGGATTTGGTGTCGCTCGACCTTTCGTATAACTACCTGACGAAACTGCCACGCGAGATGCACGCCGGCAATATGCCCTACCTCTACGGAGTGGATGTATCGTTCAACCGATTCAGCGAATTCCCATTCCAACCACTTGATTGCTCGGATCTTACGGTATTTGCTATTCGCTCGCAGCGCGATGAGAATGGTAATCGTTGCCTTGACGATTGGCCCACAGGCCTGTTTAACCACAAGGGTCTGCGCGGTTTCTATATCGGCTCGAATAATCTTGGCCGTATCAACGACACCATCTCTACACTTATATATTACCTCGACATTAGCGACAATCCGAATATCATCTTCGATGCTAAGGATATCTGCTATGCGTGGATGAACGGTGCCTACATTTTGATCTACGACAAGGATCAAAACATCATCAATTGTGACTATATGTTGGAGTAATACGCGGAGGATAAAGATATGAAATTAAGAACTATATACACAATTTTAGCGTTGGTTGCCCTGGCCGCTTGTACTAAGGATCGAACGGTCGAATTCGGCACCAATCGTCGCGAAGTTAATGTCGGAGCCATCGGAGGTCGCGAGATTATTCGCGTAGCGGCTGACCAGGAGTGGATCGCATCTACCGACAAACCTTGGATCACGGTTTCGCCTGCGAACGGTCGCGGCTCGACCCAGTGTACATTTATTATCGACTCGGCGCTCACCGCAGAGCCGCGAAGTGGAGTTGTCCGCATCCAGAATGTTGCGACAAAACAGTATACCGACATCTCGGTCTCGCAGGAGGGATTTCCCTACGCTATCGAGGTCGAGGAGTCGAACATCGAGGTTGCCAACTACGAGACTTACGGCAATCGTTGGTTTGATGTCAAGGTTCGCTCGAATGTAGATTTCACGGTAGATATTCCCGGAAACTCGAGCTGGTTGCAGTGCGAGAATTACAATCTACGCCTCGATAGAGGTGTTCGTCCTCGTGAGGTTACCCTGCGCTTTAATTGGGATATTAACACTTCGCCGCGCGAGAGGTTGGCAAGCGTAAACTTTAAGCCAAAGAAGAGTGGCATTACCCTTGACCATCAAGACATTCTGAGTGTTACTCAGGAGGCCGCAGAGCCTATCGTTGAGAATACCCGCCAAGGCGATTCTGTTGCCCTGCTCTGCATTTCGCGTTCGCTCAATATGTTGGCGCAGTGGGATGCTTCGGAGAGTATGGATATGTGGGATAACGTAGTCCTCTGGAAAGAGGGAATGAAGGGTTACACCGAGGATAAGAAGGGTCGCGTACGTTCGGCGCAGTTCACCCTCTTCTTCTCGAAAGAGGCCCTGCCCTTCGAGGTTCGCTATCTGACCGCAGCCGAAGAGTTGTACTTCTTTGGAAATGCAAACACCTTCCTGCTCAGCCTTTCGACAGGCGATGATATCGCAGCCTTGACCCAGCTCAAACGCCTTACAATCGGCGCCTATGGTCTAACTGAGCTACCCCAGAGTTTCACAGCATTGAAGAATCTCGAGCATCTCGATATCGGTTCAAACAACTTTATGTCTGTTCCCGAGATCCTTACTCCCGAGAATTTCCCCAAGTTGCGCACGTTGATTATGAATGCAAACCAGCGCCACACTATCTACGACTTGAGCAACACGGTCAAGACCGACGTGGGCGGCTTCATCGAGGAGAAGGAGTTCCCAAAGCGATTACTCAAGTGGAATCAACTCGATACGCTCATCCTCTCGGTTAACTACCTGCACGGCTCTCTGCCCGACTTCCTTGATGACGACAGCGTTCCGACCTGGACAAAGGAGGAGGTTGAAGCGGTAGATTCACTGCCGTCAATTCTGATTGGTAAGAAGAAGGTATTGCCTACGACTAAGATGTTTGCAGTGAACTACAACCGCCTTAGCGGCACATTGCCCGATTGGTTGCTCTACCACCCCGCCCTCGATATTTGGGCTCCGTATAGTTTTATATTTAACCAAGAGGGTAAAACTACCGACGGTGTATCGGCAGGCTTCTCAAACGAGCCTGTAAGCTTGGATTATTACTATGAACTCTACCCCACTAAACACAAGCCTGTAGGTGAGGATGAGGTAACCGACTCAATAAAATAAGCGATGATGAAGAGAGAAATTTTATATATAATCTTCGGAGTTGCGATGCTCACTGCAGTATCGTGTACGACCGATAACGCACAGAAGCCGGCAATTGAGAAGGCTCCTGATTGCCAGAACGCTTATGTTGCCGGCCAATTGCTGGTAAAATTCACCCCCGAGGTTGTTGAGATTCTCGAGGAGGCTGGACTAACTCGTGGCGGAGAGCTTACCCGTAGCGGAGTTCCGAGCCTCGACGAGGTATTGGAGATTGTTGGTGGTTGCCACATCGAGCGACTCTTCCCCGTTGATCAGGCCACCGAGGATCGCACCCGCGCAAATGGTCTGCATCGTTGGTTTGTTGTTCGATTCGATGAGTCGTTATCTACCGCAGATGTAGCAGCTCGTTTTGCTGCTCTTGGCCAGGTTCAGAAGGTAGATTTCAACCGCACAATCAAGCGTGCCTATAATGGCAAAGCTACCCCGCTCACTATGGAGCAACTGCAAGCTATAAGCTGCTCAACTCGCGCAACCAATAATGACCCGTTACTCGCAGAACAGTGGAATCTTATCAACCATGGTGATAAGTTTAATGCCGGTCCGATCAAGAAATCGGTTGCAGGTGCAGATGCCGGCTGTGAGGGTGCGTGGAAGCGTTCGCGCGGTGATAATTCGGTTATTGTGGCTGTTCTTGACGAGGGAATCTTTGTAGAGCATCCCGATCTTGCCGATAATATCTGGGTTAATGAGGATGAGATTGCTCGCTCGGAGAGCGATAATGACAATAACGGCTACTGCGGTGATGTGAATGGTTATAACTTCGTTTACGATTCGGGGGTGATCACCTGGAATAATGTAATGGACTCGGGTCACGGAACGCACGTTGCCGGTGTTATCTCAGCCGTAAACAACAACGGCGAAGGTATCAGTTCTATCGCCGGTGGTGATGGCACCAAAGATAGCGGAGTGAAGATTATGGTCTGCCAGATCTTTTCGGGTAATGTTGCAACAAGCCTTCTCTCGACAGTTCGAGCCATTAAGTATGCTGCCGACAACGGCGCTGTAGTTCTGCAGTGTAGCTGGGGCTACGTATCTCCTAAGGCCAATCTCTACGATTGGGGCGAGGCTGGATTTGCTGATGAGGAGGCGTGGCGCCAAGGCTCTCCGCTTGAGTCGGAGGCTCTGGAGTACTTCACCCACAACGCAGGCTCTCCGAATGGTGTGATCGATGGAGGTATCGCAATCTTTGCCGGAGGTAATGAGAGTGGAGCTGCTGCAGGATTCCCCGGAGCTGCTGAGGGCTATGTATCGGTTGCAGCAACTGCTGCCGACTTTACCCCTGCCGTCTACACCAACTATGGCCCCGGAACAACAATCTCGGCACCCGGTGGTGATCAAGACTACTACTACGAATACCGCAAGGCCGGTGGTAAGTTCGGCGATGAGGGTTGTATCCTCTCAACCGTACCCTACCACGTCAGCGAGAGTGGATTTGCATATATGGAGGGAACCTCAATGGCATGTCCTCACGTCTCGGGTGTTGCAGCGTTGGCTATCTCTTACGCTGCGCAGTTGCGCCGTCACCTCACAGCGCAGCAGCTCTACGATCTGCTCCACGAGACCGCAACTCCGATTGACGATTATATGACAGGCAACAAGCAATACTGCCGTTACGTTGCGGACCTCGGTCCTATTCAGCCTATGAGCTTTGGTCTGGCTGCATATAAGGGCCAGATGGGTGCAGGACAAGTAAATGCCGCAGCTCTGCTGGAGAAGATAGCCGGTGCGGGATGCGAAATGAAATTTCCCAATATTA
>JAGBVQ010000061.1 GCA_017630245.1 Alistipes sp.
ATTAAAATGAAGTATATTTGTAAAGCGATATCGTAAACAATCAATAGTATGAAGAGTATCAAATTGGCAATCATTGCATTGCTCGGTTTTTCGACTGCCTGCTCGACCACAAAGCAGAGTTCGAAGAGCAATGAGGAGAAGGCTCCCAAGGCAGAGGTCACTCCCTCTATCGTTGTGATGTATGGCGTTCGCCGTCCGGTGCAGCCCGCTCCCGAGCCGAAGAAGGTTGATGTTCAAACTCCCTCATCCGCAGAGCCTGCTACGCAACCCGAAGGTGGCGCAACAACCAAATAGCGCGTATGCTACGAAACCTTCGCAAGAGAATTGCACTACGTCTATTTAATAACCTCTATCGTCACACGGTCGAGGAGCACCGCTTGCGCACTCTGTTTTGGGAGATGACTCTGCGTTGCAACCTCAATTGCCGCCATTGCGGCAGCGATTGTCGTGCGGATATGGCGGTTAAAGATATGCCGCTGGAGCATTTCTTGAGGGTCTTGGATGAGGAGGTCACTCCCAATGTCGATCCGAGCGAAGTGCTGATAATCTTTTCGGGTGGCGAGGTTCTGATGCGAAAGGATCTGGAGTTGGCCGGCTCGGAGGTGGCGAAGCGAGGTTATCCGTGGGGAATGGTGACTAACGGAATGGGCCTTACTGCCGAGCGCTTGAAGGGACTTGTTGCTGCAGGTCTTTCGTCGATATCGGTTAGTTTGGATGGTTTTGCAGAGGTACATAATCACATCCGACGTAATGAGAACTCCTTTGATCGTGCCATAGCGGCCATAGAGGAGATTCTGAAATATCCTCACCTTGCTTGCGATGTAATCACCTGTCTTACCCCACCGATGGTCGATCGTCTTGAGGAGTTCAAGGAGTGGCTTATCGCTCACGGAGTTACCCATTGGCGAATATTTTCGATATTTCCTGCAGGGCGTGCGGCAAACGATCCAACGCTCAACCTCTCCAATGAGCAGTTCCGTGCGACCCTTGACTTTATAAAACGTACGCGCGCGGAGGGTCGCATAAACGTAAGCTATGCCTGTGAGGGATTCTTGGGCGATTATGAGGCGGAAGTGCGTGATCACTTCTACCAGTGTGCTGCGGGCGTTTCGGTGGCTTCAATTCGCGTGGATGGCTCGATTTCGGGATGTACGAGTGTTAGAGGCAACTACGTTCAAGGCAATATCTATAACGATCACTTTTGGGATGTGTGGCAAAACCGCTTCGAGCCATTTCGTAATCGAGAGTGGACTCGTAAAGGCGAGTGCAAGGATTGCAAAGTGTGGCGCTATTGCAAGGGCGGAGGTATGCACCTGCGCGACGATAGCGGAGAGTTGATGTATTGCCACTATCATAAATTGAAATAGAACAACTTTTATAAATAATAAACAATCTAAACTTAAAAGAGTATGAAGAGATTTTTTTATCTTTTTTCAACTTTGACTCTTCTCTGGGCTGCATCGTGTGGCGGTAGCGACACACCGATCTATCTGGATGATAGCAAGCCTATCGAGAAGCGCGTAGAGGATGCTTTGGCGCGTATGACCTTCGACGAGAAGATTGCGATGATTCACGCGCAATCGAAGTTCTCTTCGCCGGGTGTTCCTCGCCTTGGAATCCCTGAGGTGTGGTGTACCGATGGCCCCCACGGTATTCGTGAGGAGGTGCTTTGGGATGAGTGGAGAGGTGCTCAGTGGACCAATGACCACTGTATGGCATTCCCTGCCCTGACTTGTCTGGCTGCAACGTGGGATACTTCGATGTCGGCTATGTACGGTAAGGCTATTGGTGAGGAGGCTCGCTATCGTAATAAGAACGTGCTGCTGGGTCCCGGTGTGAATATCTACCGCACCCCCTTTAACGGCCGTAACTTCGAGTATATGGGCGAGGATCCCTACTTGGCAAGTAAGATGGTAGTCCCCTACGTTCAGGGCGTGCAGAAGAATGGCGTTGCATCGTGTGTAAAACATTATGCGCTTAACAATCAGGAGTTTAAGCGTCACGATGTAAATGTGAGCCTTAGCGACCGTGCACTCTATGAGATCTACCTGCCTGCATTTAAGGCTGCAGTTCAGGAGGGCGGCGCTTGGTCGATTATGGGTGCTTATAACCTCTACCAGAATCAGCACTGCTGCCACAATAAGCGTCTGCTTGTTGATATCTTGCGTGATGAGTGGAAATTCGATGGCGTTGTTGTGTCGGATTGGGGCGGCGTAGAGGATACTGCGGAGGCTCTCAATAATGGTCTTGATCTCGAGTTTGGAACTTGGACTGATGGTCTGGCTCAAAACTCGGGCGGTAGCGATGCTTATGACAACTACTATATGGCAAATCCGCTCAAGCAGTATATTGCCGAGGGTAAGGGTGATGCCAAGCTCGTAGACGAGAAGGTTCGCAATATTCTGCGCCTCATCTTCCGCACAACGATGGATCGTCAGCGCCCCTATGGCTCGTTCGCAACTGAGGAGCACGCTGAGGTTAGCCGCACAATCGCCGAGAACGGAATCGTGCTGCTCAAGAACGATAACAACGTACTTCCCATCGCTCCCGAGTCGGTTAAGAAGATTCTTGTTGTGGGCGAGAATGCGGATTATAAGATGACCAAGGGCGGTGGTAGCTCGTCGCTGAAGGTTAAGTATGAGATCAAGCCTCTGGAGGCTCTCGTTGCGCTCTACGGTGCCGAGAAGATTCAGTATATGAAGGGCTACAGCCACAGAGAGAAGGACGAGGTTGAGTCGCTGGAGGAGCTGCGTAAGGCAGCTGCCGAGGCTGATGCAGTAATCTTCTTCGGTGGTTTGAACAAGCGTAGTCATCAGGATTGTGAGGGTCGCGACCGTCAGGACTTCGCACTCCCCTACGGTCAGGATGCAGTTATCGAAGCTCTCTGTGAGGCTAATCCCCGCACAGCAGTGGTTGTTATCAGCGGTAATGCAGTAGCTATGCCGTGGGTCGAGAAGGCTAATAGCATTGTTCAGGGTTGGTATCTCGGCTCGGAGGCAGGTAACGCCTTTGCAAACATTCTTTCGGGTAAGGTTAATCCCTCGGGTAAGCTCCCCTTCACCTACTATGCTGCACTTGAGGATTGCGGCGCTCACTATCACGGTGAGAGCTCTTATCCCGGTATTGTGGATCCTCAAACTCCCGAAGGCTCGCTCCGCCCCCGCTATCAGCAGACCTATGCTGAGGATATCTTCGTGGGCTATCGTTGGGCCGATAAGTTCGATCGTAAACCCACCTTCCCCTTCGGTCACGGTTTGAGCTATACAACCTTTGAGTATGGCGATGTAACCCTCGATAAGGATTCGATGCGCAAGTCGGGTAAGATTGTAGCCTCGGTGGAGGTACGCAATACAGGCTCGGTATATGGCGGTGAGATTGTGCAGCTCTATATCGGTGATGATGAATCGAGCGTTGAGCGTCCTGTACGTGAGCTCAAGGGTTTTGCCAAGGTCTTCCTGAACCCTGGCGAGAGCAAGGTTGTCGAGTTCGAAATCGACCGCTCGGCACTCTCCTACTTCGATGCTGAGAAGCACGATTGGAGGGCTGAGAAGGGCGCATTTACAGCTTATGTAGGCTCGTCGTCACGCAATCTGCATAGCAAGGCTCACTTCTCGCTCAAGTAATCAGAGCAGGAGTGCAAAACAAAAGGCTGTCGGTGTTCGACAGCCTTTTGTTGTTTATAAGCAAAGCTCTACTATTTGAAGAAGAGCGATGAGATCTCCTTGTAGTTGTGAACGCGCTCGATAACATCAGCGAAGATATCAGCAACCGAGAGAACGGTGAACTTGTGCAGATCCTCGTTGGGGTTGAGAGGAATGGTGTCGGTAACGATAACCTCCTCCAGTGCGCTGGCGTTGATACGCTCGTAAGCCTTGCCCGAAAGAACGGGGTGAGTAATCGCAGCACGAACACTCTTTGCGCCACGAGCCATAAGCATATCGGCAGCCATACAGATTGTACCTGCGGTATCAATCATATCGTCTACGATGATAATGTTGCGACCCTCTACATCGCCAATAGCGGTCATACTACCAACAACGTTAGCCTTTGCACGAGTCTTGTGCGAGATGATGATGGGAGCATCCAGAGCCTTTGCGTAGTTG
>JAGBVQ010000062.1 GCA_017630245.1 Alistipes sp.
CCGGCATTGCAGTCGGGCACCCTCTTGCTTATTAAAAGGTTTTACTCTGCCATACCGGCGGGAGCCTCTTCAGTTTGAGGCATCTCCAACTCGGGAGCTACAGCCTCACCTTCGAACTTAGCAACCACATCTGCACCCTTCTTAAGAGTCAGCACATTGCCATTGATCTCGTAGCCGTCCATATCCTCAAAGATGCGAACAAACTGATCCTCGAGATCCATATTGTGGCACGCCATACGTGTCATACCCATACCTCCTACGCGGAAGCCCTCCTCGCTGAGCATATAGCCACCGAAGAAACGATTGCAAGCACCAACACCGATAATACCCTCACCATCAAGTGCAAACCAGAATGTATCTGCATCAGCAAAGGCCTCGTTAGTTGCACCCTGCAACTCGGTAAGATTCCACTTAGTGTTCTCCATAGGGAGATTTTCAACTTCACAGCAAGCTGCCATTACAAACAGCGCTGCAACTGCAAAAAATACTCTTTTCATACTCTTCATTTTTTAAGATTTGAGGCGTTTATAATAAAACGCCCCAAACCTACAAATTATTGTAATATCGTAAATAGTTTCAGATATTTACGTCGCTTTTAATACTCAAGCTTAGCCAAACGCTGGTAGCCCTCGTAACGCCACTTTGCGTTCTCCTCGGCAGCCTGGAACAACTCCTGTGCCTCTGCGGGGAATGCCTTCTGGAGCGAAGTGTAACGAACCTCCTTCATCAAGAAGTCCTGGAACTTCGACCAATCCGGAGCCTTCGAGTCGTATACGAACGGATTCTTACCCTGCTCCTCAAGCATCGGGTTGTAGTGCCACAAGTGCCAGTAACCACACTCTACGGCCTGCTTACCGATAGTCTGGGTGCGGGTCATACCGCCCTTGATACCGTGGTTGATACAGGGAGCGTATGCGATGATGAGCGACGGGCCGGGATAAGCCTCAGCTTCCTTAAGTACGTTCATCAACTGTGCCTGTGAGCCACCAATCGAAACCTGCGCTACATATACATAGCCGTATGTCATAGCGATTGCGCCAAGATCCTTCTTACGGATACGCTTACCGCTCGATGCGAACTTAGCAACAGCACCTACGGGAGTAGCTTTCGATGACTGACCACCGGTGTTCGAGTAAACCTCGGTGTCGACAACGAGGATGTTAACATCCATACCCGAAGCCAAAACGTGATCAACGCCACCGAAGCCGATATCGTAGCCCCAACCGTCGCCACCGATAATCCACTGCGACTTCTTAACGAGCCAATCCTTGTGCTCGAGAATAGCCTTGCAAGTATCGCAACCGCAAGCCTCCATCATCGGAACAAGACGAGCGGTAACCTCTGCCGACTTAGCCGATGAACCGCGATTCTCGATCCACTCCTTCATTACGCCCTTCAACTCATCCGAGCACTTCGCGCAGTTTGCGATAGCGTTCTCCATCATAGCCTGCACTCGGTCACGCAACTTCTCGATACCGACGTGCATACCCAAACCGAACTCTGCGTTATCCTCGAAGAGCGAGTTAGCCCACGCGGGACCCTGACCCTTAGCGTTGGTGCAATAGGGAGTCGAAGGAGCCGAACCCGAGTAGATCGAAGTACAACCTGTTGCATTAGCAACCATCATCTTATCGCCAAAGAGCTGAGTAATAGCCTTGATATAGGGAGTCTCACCACAACCTGCACACGCACCCGAGAACTCGAACAACGGCTGTGCAAACTGCAGATTCTTAACCGACTTAGTCTTATCGACAACCTCCTTGTAGCCGACCTTCTCGGTGCAGTACTTCCAATTCTCAGCCTGCTCCATCTGCGACTCGAGCGGACGCATAATGAGCGACTTCTCCTTCGAGGGACAGATATCAACACAGTTACCGCAACCGGTACAATCGAGCGGCGACACCTGCATACGGAACTTGTAAGTCTTAGTCTCACCCAAGCCCTGCTTCCACTCTGTGCCCGAAGCGGCAGCCTCCTCCTCAGTTGCAAGGAACGGACGGATAGCTGCGTGAGGACATACATACGAACACTGGTTACACTGGATACAGTTTGCAACCTGCCACTCGGGGACATTCACAGCGATACCGCGCTTCTCCCAAGCTGCTGTGCCGTTATCCCAAGTACCATCCTCGCGGCCCTTGAATGCCGAAACGGGGAGGTCGTCACCCTTCAGTGCGTTAATCGGATCAACCACATTGCGAACAAACTCGGGACGGCTCATATCTACATTTGCAGCAGCAGCCTTAACCTCGATCGAAGCCCACTCTGCAGGGATTTCAACCTTCTCAACAGCGTTACCACCTGCATCAACCGCAGCGTAGTTCATATTAACGATATCCTCACCCTTCTTGCCGTAGGTCTTGAGGATCGCCTTCTTCATCTCCTCGACAGCCTTGTCGAACGGAATCACATTTGCAATCTTGAAGAATGCCGACTGCATAATGGTATTGGTACGCGAACCGAGGCCGAGCTCCGAAGCGATCTTCGTAGCGTTGATGATGTAGAAGTTAATCTCG
>JAGBVQ010000063.1 GCA_017630245.1 Alistipes sp.
GTATCTCTGTGTCCAGAAACCACTCTCAACGAATTTCTTCAAAAACTTAGCAACACGAAGAGCGTTAGCCTCATCTGCTACCAAATAGTCGTCCTTATCTCTCAATGCAACTGTGCGCTTATACCTTATTTTGGCAATCTCACTCTGGTCAATGAAGCTCGATATCGTCACAGCCAACATTCTCAAAGGCATTGTCCTTTGCGTGGCGATGCCATTCTCGATGGCGGTATTTATGATCAACGGTCAGGTGGACTATTGGTTTGGTCTCATTCACGGCGCAGGAAATATGATCGGTGCGTGGCTCGCTTCGCACTACTGCATCAATTGGGGCGGACGCTTCGTCAAGGCATTCACCATCGCTATGGTGGTCATCTGCTTCGCCGATTTGGCGGGAATAATATCGTTGCAGACAATATTTTCATCTATGATTACCGTTTGCAGGTAGGTTTTTTGTATCTTTGCCTGCTGTATGGAGGACAAAATCAAAATACTTGGTGCGAGGGTACATAACCTCAAAAACATCGATCTCGAGATTCCGCGCGACAACCTTGTGGTTGTCACAGGTCTTTCGGGCTCGGGCAAGTCGTCATTGGCATTCGATACGATCTACGCCGAGGGACAACGCCGATATATGGAGACCCTCTCGACCTACGCCCGACAATTCGTAGGAACGATGGAGCGCCCCGAGGTCGATAAGATTACGGGATTGAGCCCTGTGGTAGCTATCGAGCAGAAGACCACCAACAAGAATCCCCGCTCGACCGTGGGCACCGTGACCGAGATTAACGACTTTCTCCGTCTGCTCTACGCCCGCGCCTCGCGTGCCTACTCACCGGCAACGGGCGAGGAGATGGTACACTACTCCGACGAGCAGATCTGCGATCTTATAATCAAAGGATTCGATGGTCGTAAGGCAGCCCTGCTGGCACCCATCGTTCAGGGTCGCAAGGGTCACTACCGCGAACTCTTCGAATCACTGGCCAAGAAGGGTTACATCTACGCACGCATCGACGGCCAGATACGTGAATTCTCGGCCGGCGAGAAGCTCGACCGCTATAAGATTCACACCATCGACCTTGTTATCGACCGCCTGCGTATCGGCGAAGATATGCGCGAGAGACTGATGACCTCGCTCAAGGAGGCGATGCGTCAGGGCAAGGGCACGATGGCTCTCTACGACTATGAGGCGGATGGTCTGCGCTACTACTCGCGCAACCTTATGTGCCCCACTACGGGTGTGGCTTTCGAGGAGCCTGCACCCCACACCTTCTCGTTCAACTCCCCGAAGGGAGCTTGTCCGCGATGCAGCGGTCTGGGCGAGGAGGCCGTATTCGATATTCGCAAGATTATCCCCGATCCAAAACTCTCGCTCAGCGAGGGTGCCGTAGAGCCGCTCGGAGTATACCGTAACAACCAGCTCTTCGCTATCCTTGAGGCGCTGGGACGTCGCCACGATTTTACGATTGATGACCCCATTGAGAGCATCTCGGAGGAGGGTCTCAATGCCATACTCTACGGCGACTCGGAGCCGATGACACTCGACACTTCAGCCTTCACCTACTCGGGAGGTGGCCGTAGGTTGGTAACCTGGGAGGGAATTGCCGAGTATCTCTACCGCACCGATGACGAGAATTCGAAACGTGGCGAGAAGTGGAGAGAGCAGTTCCTGGTCTACAAGCCCTGTTCGGAGTGTGGCGGATCGCGCCTGAAGAAGGAGGCTCTGCACTTCCGCATAGCGGGCAAGAATATCGCCGAGGTTTCGACTATGTCGATTACGCGCTTTGCCGAGTGGATTGAGACCATTGAGGAGGCTATGACCTCCAAAGAGTGGAAGATTGCGCAGGAGATCGTCAAGGAGATCCGCGAGCGTCTGCGTTTCCTTGTGGATGTAGGTCTGGGTTACCTCTCGTTGAGTCGTGCTTCGCGCTCGCTCTCGGGCGGAGAGGCACAGCGCATACGTCTGGCTACGCAGATCGGATCGAAACTCGTAAATGTACTCTATATCCTCGACGAGCCGAGCATCGGCCTTCATCAGAGGGATAACCGCCGTCTGATCGGCAGCCTGCAAAATCTGCGCGATGCCGGTAACTCGGTCATTGTGGTCGAGCACGACGAAGATATGATGCGTGCCGCAGACTTTATTGTTGATGTAGGCCCTGCAGCAGGTCGCAAGGGTGGACATATTATGGCCGCCGGAACTATCGAGGATGTGATAAACTCCGGATCAATCACGGCAGACTACCTCTCGGGCAGACGTCGCATCGAGATTCCCGAAACCCTACGCCCCGGCAACGGCAAGAGCATCATAATCCGCGGAGCAAAGGGTAACAACCTGAAAAATATCACAGCCGAATTCCCTCTCGGCAAACTTATATGTATCACGGGAGTAAGCGGCTCGGGTAAATCGACCCTTATAAATGAGACTCTGCGCCCGATACTGAGCCAGAGGCTCTACCGTTCACTCGACCGCCCGTTGGAGTACGAGCAGATCGAGGGTCTGGAGCATATCGACAAACTTGTCGTTGTCGACCAATCGCCCATCGGCCGCACCCCGCGCAGTAATCCGGCAACCTACTCCAATGTCTTTGGAGATATCCGTAAGCTCTTCGAGGCTACGCCCGACGCTCAGATTCGCGGTTTCAAGGCGGGCCGCTTCTCGTTCAACGTCAAGGGCGGAAGGTGCGAGGAGTGCCGAGGTGCAGGTGTGCAGACTATCGAGATGAACTTCCTACCCGATGTCTACGTCAAGTGTAGGGCTTGTGGTGGCAACCGCTACAACCGTGAGACTCTCGAGGTGAAGTATAAGGGCAAGAGCATTAACGACGTGCTCAATATGACGGTCAATATGGCGGTCGAGTGAACGGTAGAGCCTCTGGCTCAGTATCGGGCGCAGAGTCTCATTTATA
>JAGBVQ010000064.1 GCA_017630245.1 Alistipes sp.
CCCCGGAGGTCCCCACAGGATGAACGAGGGGACATTGCCCGTCTCGAAAAATTTACGGAATACGCCACTCTTGCCGACAAGGTGTTGCTGGCCGATATACTCATCTATATTTTTAGGGCGCAGTCGCTCTGCTAAAGGTGCCGCCATAGTATCGTTACTCGTTACTTGTTAATCGTCTACAAAAATAGCAGAAAAATTCGAAAAAAATGCTAACTTTGTCAGAAGATAATTGTACGAAAACCTAAAACCGCATATTTATGAAGAGATTTTTGCTGTTAGTTGTAGCAGTGGCAACGGCTTCGATGGCTGTGGCTGCCGATAAGAGCTATACGCTCACCTCGCCTAATGGTCGTGTTGAGGCAACCATCAACGTAGGCGAGAAGCTAACCTATGCCGTGGCCTTCGATGGTAAAGGTGTTGTGGCACCCTCGCAGATTGCTCTGCGCCTTGCCGACGGAGAGGTGTTGGGTGAGGGAGATCGCCTGCTGAAGGCCAAGAGTGGCTCGGTAGATAAGGTCGTGTTGCCGCAGTTCTACTTCCGAGCAGAGATTGCTGACCACTATAATGAACTGACTCTATCGTTCCGTGAGGGTTATGCGGTGGAGTTCCGAGCTTATGATGAGGGTGTGGTTTATCGCTTTGCGACGGCCCGCAAGTCCGATTTTATTGTCGAGAATGAGATTGCCGAGTTCCGCTTTGCAGCGCCTGCAAAGTGTTGGATTGCCTACAATAATCTGACGGGCGAGAAGAAGGATCGCTATATGACCTCGTTCGAGAATACCTATACGCAATGTGCCCTCTCGGAGGTGGATGCCTCGCAGCTCGCCTTCTCGCCTGTGTTGGTGGAGTGTGCGGGTGTAAAGGTCTGCATCGCCGAGTCGGATGTGGAGTCTTATCCCGGAATGTTCCTCTGCAACACCTCGGCCGAGAATGCTCTGAAGGGTCACTTTGCTCCGCTGCCGAGTCGCACCGAGGAGGGAGGTCACAACAAGTTGCAGGGTCTGGTGCGTGAGCGCGAGTCGTTTATCGCAAAGTGTAAGGCCGAGCGTACGCTCCCGTGGCGAATTGTGCTTGTCGCCGAAGATGACCGCACGCTGGCTGCAAACGATATGGTCTACCGTTTGGCTGCGCCCTCGCGCGTGGAGGATACCTCGTGGATCGTGCCGGGTAAGGTGGCTTGGGAGTGGTGGAACCATTGGGGAATCAATGGCGTAGACTTCGTGACGGGTGTGAATAATCCGACCTATAAGGCCTATATCGACTTTGCATCGAAGAACAATATCGAATATGTGATTTTGGATGAGGGTTGGGCTGTAAAGTATGCCAACGACCTTCTGCAGGTGGTGCCCGAGATCGACCTGCCCGAGTTGGTGAAATATGCCGAGGAGAGAGGCGTGGGGCTGATTTTGTGGGCAGGATACAATGCCTTTAATCGCGATATCGAGGGTATTTGTGCCCACTACTCGAAGATGGGTATCAAGGGCTTCAAGATCGACTTTATGGATCGTGATGACCAGGCGATGGTCGATTTCCACTACCGTGTGGCAGAGGCTACGGCTCGCCATAAGATGATGGTCGACTTCCACGGAACCTACAAACCTACAGGTATCAACCGCACCTATCCCAATATCATCAACTTCGAAGGTGTCTTCGGTCTGGAGCAGATGAAGTGGAGCCCCACGACGGTAAATCAGGTTGAGTATGATGTGACTATGCCATTTATCCGTATGCTTGCAGGCCCGATTGACTATACGCAGGGAGCTATGCGTAACGCATCGAAGCGTAACTATCGCCCTGTAAGTCACGAGGCTATGAGTCAGGGAACGCGCTGTCATCAGCTGGCTGAGTATGTGGTATTCTTCTCACCCCTCTCGATGCTCTGCGACTCACCCTCGCAGTATGAGCGAGAGAAGGTGTGCCTGCGTTATATTGCCAAAATCCCGACAACGTGGGATGAGACGGTGGTGCTTGACGGTAAGGTTGGAGAGTATATCGTAGTAGCTCGCCGCAAGGGTAGCAAATGGTATGTCGGAGCCCTCACTTCGTGGACTCCGCGCGAGATAACTATCGACCTTTCGTCGATTCTCAAGAAGAGTGTTAGCTATAAGGCAGAGATCTATCGTGATGGTGCCAACGCAGCTGAGCGTGCTTGTGATTACCGTTTCGAGAAGATTGCGGTTCCTGCCGACTCGAAACTCTCTGTCAAGATGGCTCCGGGTGGAGGCTTTGCTGCGGTAATATCCTACTAATCAATAAGCTCGATAGTCGAGCGCAGTCGGCTCTTGTCGAGGTGGGTGTAGATCTCGGTCGTGGTGATACTCTCGTGACCGAGCATCTCCTGCACCTGACGAATGCTTGCACCGCCCTCCAATAGGTGGGTGGCGAAGGAGTGTCGCAGGGTGTGGGGGCTGATAGTTTTGTCGATGCCGGCAAGCTCGGCAGCTTGACGGATGATGGTAAAGACCATCACGCGAGTCAGAGCCGAACCGCGATTGTTTAGGAAGAGCGTGTCGCTGCTTTTGGATTTGATTGAGCGCCTCTTGCCCTCTTTTGCAGGCTCCTTTTTTGACTCTTTTTTCGACTCCTTTCTTGTGGCGTATTGCTTTCGATGGTCAAGCCATTGCATAATTCGCTCGCGTGCAGTGGCGCTTATTGGGACAAGGCGCTGCTTGTCGCCCTTGCCGATAACGCGTATATAACCCTCGCCAAAGAAGAGGTCACCCATACGCAGTGAGGTAAGCTCCGATACGCGCAACCCACACGAATAGAGAGTCTCGAGTATCGCGCGGTCGCGTACACCTTTGGCTGTTGAGGGGTCGATTACCGAGATTAAGGCATCGATCTCCTCGACCGAAAGAGTGTCGGGTAGGTGTTTGCCAGCTTTGGGTGTAGCGATAAACTCTGTGGGCAGAATCTCGATGGCATCGGTCATTAGCAGGTAGTTGTAGAAGCTGCGAATGCTGCTCAGAATTCGCGCCTGTGAACTCTTCTCGTAGAGGAAGGATTCGTGCTTCGATGCGGCAGCCTCCTTGTCGTAGAGCCACTGCATAAACTTCTCGATCATAGCCTGATTAACCTCTGCGGGCCCGATATCTTCGAACATACGTTGGATGTAGTTCGCAAACTTCTCGATATCACTCATATATGCATCCACCGAATTGGATGCGAGTCGTCGCTCGAACTTTATGTACGAGTGGTAGCGTCGTTGCGCATCTTCCCACTTTTTTGTGTTTTCTGCCATTTTTATTATCTTTGTAGTCGGACAAATGTACGAAAATTTTACATAATATCGACCTATGGCAAATTATATTGAATTAAATGCGGTGATTGAGGATGCCGAGTTGGCGGAGATCGTTGTGGCCGAGTTGGCCGAGTACCCCTTTGAGAGCTTTGCTCAGGAGCCCTCGATGCTCAAAGCCTATATTCAGCAGACGGCAATGGCCGATTGTATGGATCAGGTTAATGCTATGCTCGACGGCTACGGGGTTACTCAGCGTCGCTATGTGCAGATCGAGTCGCAGAATTGGAATGCTCTGTGGGAGAGTAACTTTGAGGAGGTGCTGGTGGCTGACAGAGTGGCTATCCGTGCGCCCTTCCACGCTCCACATCCCGAGCTCGGCTCGCTCGATATAGTGATTATGCCCAAGATGTCGTTCGGTACGGGTCACCACTCCACTACGCGCCTGATGGTTGAGATGTTGCTCGGTATGGATGTCGAGGGCCGCAAGGGTCTTGATATGGGTAGCGGTACGGGTGTGCTGGCAATTCTAGCGGCGAAGCTCGGTGCTGCACAGGTCGATGCGGTAGATATCGATGATATGGCCGACGAGAGTTGTCGCGAGAATGCCCTAACCAATGGCGTAGCCGAGAGGGTCTGCCCGATTCTGGGAGATGTGCGCTCGGTGGCGGCTCGAAGCTACGACTTTATTGTGGCCAATATCAATCGCAACATTCTTCTGCGCGATATGCCGGCCTATGTCGCAACGCTCACTGAGGGCGGAGTGCTCGTTATGAGCGGATTCCTGGAGGAGGATATCGAGGCTATAACCCAGCGTGCCGAGTCGTTAGGCCTGAGTGCCGGCCGTAGCAAGAGCGATGGCGGTTGGGTTGCTCTGGAGTTTGTAAAATAGATTGAATCGTAGACGAAGATGAAGTCCTACAAGGCTCGCGGCATAGTACTCAATACGGTCAAATATGGCGACTCGTCGATGGTGGCGCAGTTGCTGACCGATGTGGGCGGTCGCTGCAGTTATATGGTGCAGGGGGTGCGCTCCTCGCGCGGGCGGGGCTCGAAGGCGGCGCTGCTGCAACCTATGTTTGCTGTGGAGTTCGAGGGACTGGAGTCTTCGAAGATGGATATGCACCGCTTTCGCGAGTTGCGTAGCGGTATAGTTTTGCAAAGCACGCCATTCGATGTAAGAAAGTCTACTATGGCCCTCTTTATGGCGGAGGTCCTCTATCGATTGGTGCGTGAGAGCGAACCCAATGAGGCACTCTTCGACTTTGTCTGGGGATCGGTTGAGGCTCTGGATGTTATGGAGGAGGGCGTTGCCAATTTCCACCTCTGGTTTTTGGCAAACTTAAGCCGATTTTTGGGCTTTAGTCCATCGGGTGAGTATCGCACGGGAGCGATCTTCGATATGAGAGAGGGAGTCTTTACTATGGTGCCTCCGGGGCATTCGGCGGTGATGGATGCTCCCAATTCGGAGATTCTGCGCGACCTACTTGAGTGTGATGTACGCTATTTGGCCGAGATAGGTCTTAATCGAGTGCAGAGAGTGGAGTTTATGGAGGAGATGATGCGCTACTACGGCTACCACCTTGAGGCGATAAACTCGGTGCGCTCGATCCGTATCTTGCAGGAGGTCTTTTGATGAGATGAACTCCGAAATTGAATTTAGATTTAATAACAATTACCCGAAATGAAGAGAACTCTATTTTTGTTGGTTGCGGCGATCTGGTCGCTAAATCTATTTGCACAGGTGCCCGATGGCTCGGGTGAGATTCCGCATATCGCACCCCACACCAAAGATGTAAAGATCGCATTTGTGACCGATGCCCACCTCTTCCATAAAGGGGATAATACGGAGGAGTTGATGCTCCCGATTATCGACGAGATTAACGCCTCGGATTGTCACTTTGCGTTGTTGGGAGGTGACAATGTTTCGACGGGTTACGATAAGCATATCCGTGGCGCTCATAAGCTCTTTCAGAAGATCCAAAAACCGCTCTTTGGAGTAGTTGGAAATCACGAAGTTGTTCGCACCGATAATGGTTGTACTACGCATAAAGAGCTCTACGGTTATGACCGTCGCTTGGTCTTCCGTGCCGGTGAGTATCTCTTTGTGGGATTCGAGGCTGGCTGTTATAATCGTGCATCGTCGGCTATTGTGCGTCAGGAGGATTTGGAGTGGCTCGAGGAGCAGTTTAAGAAGGCTCGCCCCAATGAGAAGATTATCTGCGTGGCACACGTTCCGCTCAATTGGGAGATTGCAAACCACCGCGATGTTACGGCGCTGATGCGCAAGTACAACGTGAAGGCGCAGATCTGCGGCCACGCACATACGACCTTAATGCTTAATGTCGATTCGATACCTTGTGCTATGGGTCGCAGGGTCAATCTTTTGAGTAAAAATTGGGGGCTGGGTTACAATATTATCGAACTTAAGAACGATTCGATCTACCTCTACCAGCGTCGAATGGATCAGCCTAATGCAAAGCTCTTCGCTGTAAATAAGCAGGGCTTTTCGCCTGAACTCCTTAAACGTAAGAGTAACCCACTGAAGATCGTGCCTAAAACCTATGCCGAGGCGGGTGCAGAGCTATTTAAGGATCTGCGTCCGGCGGTATATGCAGGTGTGTTGGTGAGGGGTGGTATGGCCTATGTCGGCCACTCGAATGGTACGCTCTACGCATTCGATACCACTACTGCAGAGGAGCGTTGGCGTCACGATATGGGCGATATACTCTGTGCGGAGCCTGTGTGGCACGATGGCAAGGTGATTTATGTGTCGCCTACGGGTCGATTTACGGCACTTGATGCGGCAACGGGTAAGGTTGTCTGGAGCCTGCAGGCCAAGGGTGCTGTTGTGGGAGATCCGGTGGTTGCGGATGATATGCTCTACTGCAGTTTTGGTGTGGGCCTCTTTGCGAAGATTAAGGCCGCAACGGGCGAAGTGGTGTGGACTACACGCTCGGGCTCGCTGCAGATGCAGTGCTTGCCGGCAGTGGCCGATGGAAAGGTTGTGGTTAGCACCTGGGAGAATGATGTGCGCTGTTACGATGCGAAGAGTGGTAAGCAGTTGTGGCGATGGGATTCGGGCAATCCTCGATTCGATTTCGCACCGGGTTTGATCTTTCCGCAGATTGTGGGTGGTAGAGTATATGTCTCTGTAAATAAGCAAATTGTGATACTTGAGCTAAAGTCGGGAAAGGAGATTTGGAGGGACGAGATGTTCTCCTATCGCAAAGCGATGGGTCGCAGTAGCGATGGTAGAAATGTATATGTCCAGAATCGAGAAGCCGATATAATCTCGTTGCGAACAGACCTGGACTGCATCGGCTTTAAGTGGCGTGCTGCAACGCCGAAGGTTAGTATGGATCGTAACGCTACGCTGATCTCGGTGGTGAACGGAGTGGTCTATAAAGGTACTAAAGATGGCTGGGTTATCGCCGTGCGCGAGAGCGATGGTGTGCTGCTCTGGGAGCACGCCTTCTCGGATGCAACGATCAATACTATCTGTGGCGACGAACAGGGTAATGTCTGGATTGGAAGCATAGACGGAAAACTCTTCAAGATTAAGGCCTGATTCCGTAAGGGGCTCAGCATCATAATTTTATTTTAATAAAATTCCTCCTAAAATTTGCTCTATTAGTAGGTTTGGAGTAACTTTGACAAATTTTTGTTAGAATTATCTCCAAATCTATATGAGAAAGCTGCTTTGTGCATTGTTGTTTGCATTTGTATCGTTCTGTGCTACAGCGCAGAACGCAAAGAATGTGCTTGAAATTGACCCCGCGAGTTTCCGCCCCGTGCAGACCGGAACACTGTCGGGCGTAGCTATTGATAAGATAGCCAAGGACCGCTCGCAGCGCGAGTGCGCCCGCATTAAACTCCACGTCAATCGTATGACGCGCGAGGAGATCGAGCAACTCCAAGTGCACATTATCGGCGGTATGGTTGCGCTGACCAAGCGTGAATTGGCCTACGAGGGC
>JAGBVQ010000065.1 GCA_017630245.1 Alistipes sp.
CCTCAACATCAGCCTTTGCACCAACGACAATGTTGTCGTAGTCACGCAGACCTGTACCACCCGGGATGAGGTGACCGCAGATAACGTTCTCCTTGAGGTTCTCGAGCGGATCGCTCTTACCCTGGATTGCAGCCTCGTTAAGTACCTTGGTAGTCTCCTGGAACGATGCAGCCGAGATGAAGCTCGAGGTCTGCAATGCAGCACGGGTAATACCCTGAAGTACCTGATTCGAAGTTGCGGGAACGATATCACGCACCTGTACGGGCTTCATATCACGACGCTTAAGGCTCGAATTCTCATCACGCAACTTGCGTACCGAGATAATCTGGCCGGCCTGAACCGAAGTCGAGTCGCCTGCATCGGTAACTACCACCTTGTCGTACAACTCGTCGTTCACGTCCATAAACTCCCACTTGTCGACTACCTGGTCCTCGAAGAAACGGGTATCTCCCGGATCCTCAATCTGAACCTTGTTCATCATCTGACGAACGATAACCTCAAAGTGCTTATCGTTAATCTTTACACCCTGCATACGGTAAACCTCCTGAACCTCGTTCACGATGTACTCCTGAACCTTGGTAGGTCCAAGGATGCGGAGGATATCGCTCGGAGTGATTGCACCATCCGAAAGCGGCATACCTGCCTTCACATAGTCGTTCTCCTGAACGATGATCTGACGCGACAGGGGCACCAGATAACGCTTGATGTCGCCCTGCTTCGAGGTGATAACGATCTCACGATTACCACGCTTGATCTTGCCGAATGTTACCTCACCATCGATCTCCGACACGATTGCGGGGTTCGACGGGTTACGAGCCTCGAAGAGCTCGGTAACACGAGGAAGACCTCCGGTGATATCGCCTCCCGACTTACCAACGGCACGAGGAATCTTGATAAGGATATCACCAGCCTTAATCTTGGCATTATCCTTAACCACAACGTGAGCCGTAACAGGCAAGTTGTAGGCCTTGATCTCCTCACCCTCCTTGCTTACGATCTTGATGACAGGGTTCTTGGTACGATCCTTGCTCTCGATGATAACCTTCTCCGAAAGACCGGTCTGCTCATCGCGCTCCTCACGGAAGGTAACACCCTCGATAACGCTGTCGTAAACAGCCTTACCATCGTGCTCGGCGATAACTACTGCGTTGTAGGGATCCCACTCACAGATCAGATCGCCCTTCTTAACCTCGGCACCATCCTGCATAAAGAGGGTCGAACCATAAGGCAAGTTGTGAGTATAGAGTACGATTTCGGTCTTCGGATCAACGATGCGGAACTCCGACTGGCGCGAAATTACAAGGTCAATAGCATCGCCCTGCGAGTTCTTGCTCTTAATAGTACGCAACTCATCGATCTCGAGGCGACCCTCGTATTTCGAAATAACATTTGTCTCAACAGTAGTACCACCCGCAACACCACCGACGTGGAATGTACGGAGTGTCAGCTGTGTACCCGGCTCACCGATAGACTGTGCAGCGATAACGCCGACAACCTCACCCTTCTGAACCATTCGTGCAGTAGCCAAGTTGCGGCCGTAGCACTTAGCGCAGACACCACGACGAGCCTCACAAGTGAGTACCGAACGAATCTCAACCGACTCGAGCGGCGACTTGTCGATAGCCTCGGCAATAGCCTCGGTAATCTCCTCGCCGGCACCGCAGATCAGCTCACCGGTAATCGGGTGAATAATATCGTTGAGAGCCGTACGACCCAAGATGCGGTCGTAGAGAGTCTGAACAACGTCATCGTTACGCTTGATAGCCGTAGCGGTCAAACCACGCAATGTACCACAATCCTCCTCGTTGATGATTACATCCTGTGCAACATCAACCAAACGACGAGTCAGGTAACCTGCATCCGCAGTCTTAAGTGCGGTATCCGCAAGACCCTTACGCGCACCGTGCGTAGAGATAAAGTACTCGAGCACCGAAAGACCCTCCTTAAAGTTCGACAAGATCGGGTTCTCGATAACCTGCTGACCTCCCTCAACACCAGACTTCTGGGGCTTAGCCATAAGACCACGCATACCCGAGAGCTGACGAATCTGCTCCTTCGAACCACGCGCTCCAGAATCAAGCATCATATATACAGGGTTGAATCCATCGTTATCCTTAATAAGAGTATCGATTACAACCTTTGTAAGCTTCGAGTTGATATTGGTCCAAACGTCGATGATCTGGTTATAACGCTCATTGTTGGTGATAAGACCCATATTATAGTCCTCCATAATGGCGTCTGAACGGTCGTAACCCTCCTGAACGAGCTGGCGCTTCTCCTCGGGAACGATAACCGCCTCGAGGTTAAACGACAGACCTCCACGGAATGCCATCTGGTAACCCATATTCTTGATATCGTCGAGGAACGCAGCAACCTTATCGGCACCAGCCTTCTTCAGTACGACAGCAATGATATCTCGCAACGAACGCTTGGTGAGCACCTCATTGATGTAACCTACCTCCTCAGGTACAACCTGGTTGAAGAGGATACGACCGATGGTAGTCTCCTTGAGCATCTCAACTCTCTCGCCCTGCTCGTTGAAGTCGTATACCATACACTTAACGGTAGCGTGCAGTGCCGCACGACCCTCGTTGTAAGCGATGATAGCCTCCTCCGGACCGTAGAATACAAGACCCTCACCCTTAACGCCCTTGCGAGGCTTGGTGATGTAGTAAAGACCCAGGACCATATCCTGCGAAGGTACGGTGATAGGTGCACCATTCGCGGGGTTGAGGACGTTGTGCGAACCCAGCATCAGCAACTGAGCCTCCAAGATTGCGGCATTGCCCAGCGGCAAGTGCACCGCCATCTGGTCACCGTCGAAGTCGGCGTTGAACGCCGTACAAGCGAGCGGGTGCAACTGCATTGCCTTACCCTCGATAAGCTTAGGCTGGAATGCCTGGATACCCAAACGGTGAAGGGTCGGAG
>JAGBVQ010000005.1 GCA_017630245.1 Alistipes sp.
ATGCTGGTGCTACACGGGGTGACGTTCTTCGGCTTCGAGGCATTTACTATGGCCTATTTCTGGTATCAGATGCTTCGTCTTGTGGTTAGCACAATGGCCTCGATTCTCTTTGTGTGGCTCATTATAATGTTGTTCACCCCTAAACACGCGGCACGATGAGTGGACGCGGTGAGGGTCTTTTCAGATTGCGCCATCTGCAGTTTGTGGTATTGTTCATTTTCGGAGCGATACTGATGCGATTGGCGTGGATTCAACTCTTCGACTCTAAATATAAAGATATGGCTCGCAACAACGTGTTGCGCCACGTTGTTATGTACCCTGCCCGAGGCGAGATTTACGATCGCAATGGTGAGTTTTTGGCGCAGAGTAAGGAGTGTTATGACCTGATGGTTATCTACCGAGAACTACCCAAGGCGGGCTTCGATACTATGCGATTGTGTCGAATGCTCGATATCTCGCGTGATAAGTTGGTGAGAGAACTCTCGACGGCAAGATATGCTCCGCGTGCGGCTCGTCGCATTGTAAGCTACGTTTCGAAGGAGACAAAATTGCTGCTTGACGAGTATAAAATCCCCGGTTTCTACACGGTATACCGCACGGTGCGCCAATACCCGCGCAAGGTGGGAGGTAACCTTTTGGGATATGTAGGCGAGGTGAGCGAACAGATGCTGCGCCGATACTCGGATTATGAGGTTGGTGACTATATCGGACTGACGGGAGTTGAGGCGGCCTATGAGAGTGTGCTGAAGGGTAAGAAGGGCCTGAGAGTAGAGGAGATTGATGCCTACGGAGCGGTCAAAGGCTCATATATGGATGGAGCCTTTGATACCATCCCCGAGCACGGAAAGTCCATTGTCTGCACCATTGATGCCAAGTTGCAACTCTTCGCAGAGGAGTTGATGAAGGGTAAGGTGGGCGCTGCGGTGGCTATCGAGCCCTCGACGGGCGAGATTCTGATGATGGTCTCTTCGCCGACCTATGATCCGGATGAGTTGGTTGGTCGCCAGCGAGGTAATAACTATATGCGAATGCTTCATAATAAGCGTCGCCCGCTCTATAATCGAGCCGTCAAGGCGAAGTACCCTCCGGGATCTACCTTCAAGTTGGTGCAGGGACTAATCGGTATGCAGGAGGGTGTTCTGCATCCGAGCCAGACCTATCCGTGCCACTTGGGATATCGTACGGGTCGCGTCTCGATGAAGTGTCACGAGCACCGCTCGCCTGCGGACTTGTCCTACGCTGTGGCTACATCGTGTAATGCCTACTTCTGCTACGTTTTCCGTAATATCCTCGAGAATCCGAAATATGGCGGAGTGAAGAATGGTTACGACGTCTGGAAAGAGTATGTCGAGAGTTTTGGCTTTGGTCGTGACCTGGATACCGACTTTATGGGCGAGGGTAGCGGCTATGTTCCCGATAAGGAGTTTTATAATAAGCGTTATCGTGGATCGTGGAATGCACTTACGGTGCTCTCGCTCTCGATTGGTCAGGGAGAGTTGGGCTGTACTCCGCTTCAGATGGCAAACCTTGCAGCGATTATCGCCAATAGGGGTTACTACTATCTGCCCCATATCGTGAAGAGTGTCGAGGGTCAGGATTCGCTCGATCGTCGCTTCTACGAGCGCCACTACACGAAGGTCGATGCCAAGCACTTCGAACCTATCGTGCAGGGTATGTGGCGCAGTGTTCACGTTGATGGAACATCGACCTGGGCAAGATTGGAGGGTCTGGATGTTTGCGGAAAGACCGGTACGGCGCAGAATCCTCACGGTAAGGATCACTCGACCTTCCTATCGTTTGCACCGAAGGATAATCCGCGCATTGCAATCTCGGTATATGTCGAGAATGCAGGCTTCGGAGCTTCGATGGCCTTGCCTATCGCCTCACTGCTTGAGGAGTATTATCTGACGGGAGAGGTTAAGCGTCAGAATGTTGTCGATTATGTAAAGAGTCATAATATCTACTACCCGCGCTATGATAAATAACGGAAGAACGAATCGCATAAACATCTTCGACGGAGTCGATTTTAAGACGGTATTTCTCTATATCGCCTTGACTATCGTTGGTGTGTTGTGCATCACCTCAGCATCGTATGACCCGAGCGATGCGGAGTTCTTCTCCTTTTCGCATAACCACACCAAGCAGCTTATGTGGGTGGGCATTGCGTGGGTTACGGCCTTTGTGGTGATGATGCTCGATAGCCGCTACTTCCATATGCTGGCCTATCCGGCCTATCTAGGGGGTATTCTGCTGTTGGTGGCGGTGCTTATCTTCGGCCGAGAGGTTAATGGAGCAAAGGCGTGGTTTCAGTTTGGCTCCATTAGGGTGCAACCTGTGGAGTTCGCTAAGATTGCCATAGCGCTGGCCGTGGCGCGAATGATGAGTGGATACTCCTTTTCGATAAATCAACCGAGTAATCTCTTTAGGCTTGGCGCAATGCTCCTTTTGCCGTTGGCAATCATTGTGTTGCAGAATGATACGGGCTCGGGTATCGTGCTCGGATCGTTTCTGTTTGTCTTCTATCGCGAGGGTCTGAATAAGTGGTTGTGTATCCCGATTTTGCTTGTGGCGCTACTCTTTATTGTCTCGTTCCTTGTAGCTCCGACGGCTCTGCTGATTGCGCTGATTCTGGTCTTTACGCTTATTGAGGTGATGATGAATCGCATCTGGCGTAGCCGTATTGTGGCGCTTGCGTCGGTATTCCTCGGCTCGATGTTGCTGCACTATCTGCTCCGTGCGTGCGGTGTGGATTGGGAGTATTACATCTCGCTGATGATCTCGTCGTTTGTGGCTGTGGCAGTGGCGGCAGTGTATGCTTTCCGTGCAAATCTGCGAAATATCTTTGTGCTGTTGGCTCTCTATATGGCCTCGATGATCTTCCTGCCGACGACCGAGCATATCTTTAATAATATCCTTAAACCTCACCAGCAGAATCGTATTCTTGTATTCTTGGGAGCGGTTGAGGATCTGCGTGGTCAGGGATATAACGTTCACCAGTCGAAGATCGCTATCGGCTCGGGCGGACTCTTTGGTAAGGGATTTATGCAGGGTACGCAGATTAAGTATAATTTCGTGCCGGAAAAACATACCGACTTTATCTTCTGTACGGTGGGTGAAGAGTGGGGCTTTTTGGGAGCTCTGGTGGTGCTGGCTCTGATCTGTGCGCTGATTTTGCGACTGATGAAAATGGGCGAGCGAAGCGGCGAACCATTTACGCGAGTCTATTGCTACTGTGTGGCCGCAATTCTGTTGTTCCATACCCTTGTAAATGTCGGAATGACAATAGGTTTGATGCCTGTGATGGGTATTCCTCTGCCCTTTATCAGCTATGGTGGATCCTCGCTTATTGCATTCACCATAATGCTCTTTGTGGCGATCAATCTCGACGCCTCGACCCGCACTGAAATCGGTCGCGGAATCTAATTGTAAAAGCACGTTAAAGTGGGTTAAAATCTCTCTTATTTCGCCGCGCTTGCCGAGTGGCGATAAGATTCTGTGCGGGTAGTTGTGCGGTCCGATTTTGTGATTTGTGAATTGTTTTGTATCTTTGCCCGATAATATGTGAATATTTTTTCATAGAATATGAAAATAAGACTCTTTACAGTGCCAAATTTACTGACCCTCTGCAACCTCCTTTGCGGTGCGGGTGCAGCGGTGTCGGCGTTGGTGTGGGGCGATTTGCAGAGCGCATTTCTGCTCATTATAGCTTCGGCAGTATTCGACTTTTTTGACGGTTTCGCAGCTCGTCTGCTCAATCAATATTCGGCAATTGGAGTTCAGCTCGATTCGCTGGCAGATATGATCTCTTTTGGATTCGCTCCGGCAGCAGTGATGATGTCGCTCTTTACGAAGTCGGGTTCGTGGCTTGAGTGGAGCGATTGGATGGTGGAGGTTGGATACTTTGTGCCTCTGATTATGACAGCGTTCTCGGCGCTGCGCCTGGCGAAGTTTAATATCGACGATACGCAGCATACCGAGTTTGAGGGTCTGCCCACTCCGGCAAATGCATTGCTGTGTATGTCGCTCGGAATGTTGGCAGAGATGGGTCTTGTTGCGATTCCGAGAGAGGTGATTATCGCTCTGTCGATTGTGATGTCGCTACTGCTGGTTTGCTCGGTGAGAATGTTCTCGCTGAAGTTTGCAGGCTTTGGCTGGAAGGGTAATGAGCTGAGATATATTTCGTTGGCTCTTTCGGTGGTGATTATTGCAGTGAACTATCGCTACGCCGTGACGGCAATTATGGCTCTCTACATTCTGATTTCTGTAGTGCGCCACATCGTTAAAGGCAATAAAAAGTAGGAATCGGGAGTTTATAGTGAAGTGATGTTGAAGAGGATAGCTCAAATATTGGTTATGGTGCTGGCGCTCGTTGTGCTTGCTCTGCCCCACGGAGTGAGGGCACAGGATGCAAGTACTCTGATGCGTGCCCAGCGTAATGCCAATAACCCGAACGATCCCTTCAATACGAATGCCAATGGCAGCTACGGCTCAAATCCTTATGCTAATCAAGACGGCACGGGCGACCCCAATGCTCAGGATGGCCAGACCCAGCCGCAGGATTCGACTAAGAAGGAGCGTCCTAAACGTCCGCTCGAGTCGTACTACTTTAACGATTCGATTCGTGCGTTGCCGAACTTTCAGTGGAATGTGGAGCGCGACTTCAACGATGTAAAGGTTATGCCTATCGATACGACATTGGCTAATTGGCGCCTTGACTACCCGTTCCATCACAAGGGTGTGGGCGATATGTCGATTGGTAGCTTGGGTCAGGCTTCGCAGCCGATAAACTACTTCGACCGCCCCGAGGAGTTTGACTTTACGTTCGCGCGACCCTACTACGTCTACAACTATACGACCGAGAATGTCCCCTTCTACAACGTCAAGAAGCCCTATATGAATATGACCTACCGCGAGTCGGGCCAGAAGCGCTATCGCGAGGAGGATTTCGGGCTTACGTTGGCGCAGAACATCTCTCCTACTACCGGATTTAGCGTAGATTATCGCTCGCGAGGAACGAAGGGTAAGTACGATTGGTCGCGCGTCAAGAATCATAATTTGGCGTTGGCCGCATCGCATACCGGCAAACGCTATTCGGTGCACGCCGCCTATATCAATAATAATATCGAGCAACGCGAGAATGGTGGTGTTGTAGGTATGTGGGCAATTACCGACACGATTTTCGAGATGCCGTCGGGTGTTCCGATGAAGTTGGCAACGGCTGAGGCTAAGAACCGCTACCGCAATAACTCCTTCTTCGTAAAGCAGGCTATAGCTATTCCGCTGCAGCGAGTAACCGAGCGCGACTTCTCGATTGCTGACCTCTCGGCGGTATATATCGGCCACACATTCGAGTATAACTCGTGGAGTAAGGTCTATACCGATAAGTATGCCACCTACACTAACGAGCGTGGCGAGCGCCTCGAAAATGGCGAATTTAAGCAGATTACAGACGTATATTATAAACATTGGTATATCAACCCCACGCAGACCCGTGACTCGATTTGCGAGCGACGCATAACCAACCGATTGTATATCCAGGCACAGCCGTGGAATCGCAATGGTGTGGTCGGAACAATCGATGGTGGTGTGGGTTTGGATCTGCATACCTATTCGCAATTTGCAATGGGGGATTACGCCGCAGGTAAGTATGGCCGTGATAAGCGTACAAGCTGGTTTGTCTATGGTGGCGTGAATGGAAAGATTCGCAAATATGTGGATTGGGGTGCCGATGCGAAGTTCTACCCCTCGGGCTATCGAGGCGGAGATTTGTCGATAGGTGCAAATATCGCCTTCCGAGCATTTGTAAAGGGCCACGCGCTGATCCTCTCGGGTAATTTCCGCCAGGAGAGCCTGACTCCCAGCTATTGGCAGCAGAGGCTATTCTCGAACCACTATATCTGGAATAATAACTTCGGAAAGGAGAACCAAACGCGCTTTGAGGTGCGCTTCGAGGTGCCTGATTTTGGCATCGAACTTGCGGCTTGGCAGGGTATATTCCTCGATCGAATATATTATGATGCGGAGAGTATGCCGAAGCAGTTTGACGGCAACCTGAGCGTTACGAGCTTCTATGCCCGCAAGGACTTTACCATCAAGGGCTTGCATCTTAATCACCGAGTGCTTGTACAGCTTACGTCGGATGAGGTTGTGGCACCTGTGCCGTTGGTTACGGCTTTTCTGTCGTATTATTATGAGTTCTGGGTTAAGCGCGATGTGCTGCGTATGCAGATTGGTCTTGACGGAAGGTTTAATACAAGCTACTATGCGCCCGGATATAATCCCGCGCTTGCGACCTTCTACAACCAGCGCGAATGGAAGATGGGTAACTATCCCTACATCGATGCCTTTATTACGGCAAAATGGAAACGTATGAGAATTTTCTTGAAATACCAACACCTTAACAAGGGCCTCTTCGGAAACGATGAGTATTTTACGGTTGCCGGTTATCCGCTCAACCCGGGTATGTTCAAGATCGGTATCTCGTGGGCATTTTATGATTAGCCCTAGATGCCGAGGACGCTAAATTATTATATATGGTAAAACGTGTCGTAGCGACATTTATTTCGATTGCAATTTCGCTGACAATGCTCTTCTCGATGAGTATGTGCGAGTCGGTGACGGAGATGTGTAGGTGCCGAAAAGGCCTCGTGGAGGAGGTAGGGTATGTGATTTCGCCCTACGATGATTTAATGAAGGTTGTGGGATATGAGTCGGGCCTCGACTGGAGATTGTTGAGTGCTATTGCCCACACCGAGTCGAACTTTAATGCCGATGCCGTGTCGAGGCGTGGCGCTTTGGGTCTGATGCAGATTATGCCACATATCGGCGAGCATTTCGGACTTTCGGCCGAGGAGTTGGTCCTGCCACAGAATAACGTTCGTGCGGCGGCGGCTCTGCTTGAGGAGATTGCCTCGATGATCAAGGTGCCTCAGAGCGTTTCGATTGAGGATGCAATGAGTCTGGTTTTGGCCTGCTATAACGGAGGCCTTGGTCACGTTGCTGATGCACGCCGATTGGCTCGAGCTTATGGCGCCAATATGAATTCGTGGGAGGATGTTGCTCACTATCTCTCACTGAAGAGCGAGCCGGAGTATTACGAGCACGAGGTTGTGAGTTACGGCAAGTTTACAGGCAGTCGCCAGACTATCGCCTATGTTCGCAATGTGATGAAGCGCTATCGTCGCTATTGCTCGATTGCCGAGCCTGCATCGGCCGAGGATATCATCTGCGAACTGAACTGTCCGGTCCACGGAGCGCAATATCTGCTCTAAGACTAATCTTGATTGATATTCTTCTGAATCCGCGGTAATCCACTGCGGATCAGAGGTGTATTGCCAAATCTCTCGGAGAATTGCTCTTTGGTCATTGTGAGCCACTCCTCTGCGGATAGAGAGGCAGGGTCGAAGAGGGGTGTGGCAAAATTGGGGTTTGTGGCGCAGGGTGTTGTGCGGTTGTGCGGACAACAACTTTGGCAGGCATCACAGCCGAAAATCCAACCATCCAACGAGGTGGAATTGGGCTCGCCGGTCATCTCCTTTTCGATTGTAAGACGCGAAATGCAGCAACGTGCGTCAATCTCCATTGTGGGCAGAATTGCGGAGTTGGGACAGGCTTCAATGCAGCGGTGACACTCTCCGCATCGCGATCCGACAAAGGGACTATCGTACGAGTCGACCTCTTGGTCGATTACCAACTCTCCAAGCAGTACAAATGTGCCGAAGGAAGGGGTTACAAGCAGTGATTGACGACCGATCCAACCCAAGCCTGCCTCTACGGCCAACTGCTTTTCGAGGAGCGGTGCAGAGTCGGTAAATGCTCGAGCCTTCAGCGAGGGAACAATCTCTTTTAGAGATGCATATAGCGTAGTAAGCATCTCTTTGATGACGGAGTGATAGTCGCGATTACAGGCGTAGGATGCGATCTTTGTGCGGTGGTTTGGGGTGGGATAGCCCAGGCTTCGTGCCGATTTGTAATTCACGGCGCAGACAATGATAGTCTTTACTCCCTCGACCAACTTTGCTACATCGAAACGCTTGTCGAGATTGCGTTCAAGGTAGAGTAAATCGGCCCCATAACCGGCGGCAAGCCACTCGCGAAAGTGATGTTCATTTTCGGCAAAATGGCGACACGAGGTGATGCCGCAGAGGTCAAAACCTGCGCGGTGGGCCAAATCTTTTATAGTAGAACTCTTTAACATCCTAAATTTGAGTCAAAAGTAGTGAATTTTTTGAAAAAAATAGCTATCTTTGACCCGATTTGCGGTTTGTAGAACCAATATACTATGGAAAATTTGACAAAGACTACACTCTATGAACTCTTTCATAACAGTGTAAAGAACTTCGCAGAGCGTACAGCTTTTGCGATGTTTGAGGGAGAGTCGCTGACCTATGCAGAGGTAGGTCGTCGCGTGGCTCAGGTGCAGGAAGATCTCAAATCTGCAGGACTTAATTCTGGCGATAAAGTCGTTCTTTTGAGTAGCAATATGCCTAACTGGGGTGTCTGCTATTTCGCAATCGTAACAGCAGGTCTGGTGGCAGTGCCTATCCTTTCGGACTTTACCGGAGAGGAGTTGGATATGATTATCGAGCACGCTGAGGCTAAGGCTCTGCTCTGTTCGGATAAACTCTTCACCAAGCTCTCGAAGGAGACGGTTGATAAGATGAATATCGTTATCCGTACAAAGAATCTCCGTATCACATCGCAGCGAGTTAAGGAGGAGGGTACGTTCGCCATTCCGCAGCCCGATGATTTGGCAGTGATTATCTACACTTCGGGTACTACTTCGTCGCCGAAGGGTGTTATGCTCTCGCACAACAACCTCTGTGCTCAGGTACCGATGTACTACGGTCTTTTCCCGATTGATGAGAGCGATGTGTTCCTTTCGGTTTTGCCGTTGGCTCACACCTATGAGTGCTCGGTGGGAATGCTCTATCCCTTCTCGAAGGGTTCGAGTGTTGTCTACCTCGATCGTCCGCCTACGGCAGCGGCTCTGATGCCTGCACTGCGTGGTGTTCGTCCGACCGTAATGATGATCGTTCCGCTGATTATCGAGAAGATCTATCGCAGCCAGGTGAAGGCTAAGTTCTCATCGAACGCATTCTGGCGCACACTCTGCAAGATTGCTCCCGTTCGTCGATATCTGCACGGCATAGCCGGCAAGAAGCTTATGAAGGCCTTCGGTGGTCGCATCCGCTTCCTCGGTATCGGTGGTGCGAAGCTCAATAGCGAGGCCGAGCAGTTCCTTATTGAGGCTAAGTTCCCCTATGCTATCGGTTATGGTTTGACCGAGACAGCTCCGCTCTTGGCCGGTGCAGCTCCAGCAATGGTACGCCTCGGCTCGACAGGTATCGTCTGCCCGACTGTAACGCTGCGTCTGGATAATATCAATCCCGAGACCGGTCAGGGTGAGATCGTGGCTCTTACGCCCAGCGCAATGATCGGCTACTACAAGAATCCCGAGGCTACGGCTGCAGCATTCACCGAGGATGGCTGGTTCCGTACGGGCGATTTGGGTTGCTTTGATGAGGATAATCGACTCTATATTCGTGGCCGCTTGAAGAATATGATTGTAGGCCCGAGCGGAGAGAATATCTATCCCGAGGATATTGAGACCGTACTCAATTCGCACGTATTTATCACCGAGTCGCTTGTTACCGAGCAGGAGGGTCACCTCGTGGCACTCGTACACTTCAATACTGATGCCCTGGAGGCTAAGTTCGATGAGTGGAAGGAGGAGTACCACATCAAGCGTAATGAGTGGGAACAGGAGTGGGAGAAGTGGAAGGCCGAGAAGACCAAGGAGATTCTCGAGTTCGTTAACTCGAAGGTTAATAAGTTCTCGCGCATTAGCGAGGTCGTAGAGGAGAAGGATGGCTTCGTGAAGACTCCGACCCAGAAGATTAAGCGTGCTCTCTACTACAATCGTAAGAAGAAGGAGGAGTAATCTCCCAAGTCTTAGATGCTAATAACAAAAGAGGTGTATGACGTTTGCCATACACCTCTTTTGTGTGTCTTATACAGAAGGGTTATCTTGTACCGAAGATACGGTCGCCCGCATCGCCCAGACCCGGAAGGATATAGTTCTTGTCATTTAGACCCTCGTCAAGAGCAGCCAGATAGATATCCACGTCGGGGTAGTGCTCCTCTACGGCCTTGACGCCCTGCGGCGAAGCTACCAGACAGAGCAGTCGGATCGACTTGTAACCATCCTCCTTCAGGCGCTTTATGGCGTCGCACGCGCTGCCACCCGTAGCCAACATCGGGTCGGTCAGGATAACCAGGCGCTCTTTGTTTGCGGGCATCTTGTAGTAGTAGAATACAGGCTGGCAGGTCTCCTCGTCGCGATACATACCGATATGGCCGACACG
>JAGBVQ010000066.1 GCA_017630245.1 Alistipes sp.
ACTACCGCAATGCCCGCGCCGATGCAGTAAAGGCAATCTGGAACCGCATCGATTGGAAAAAGGTCGAAGAGCGTTATGCGAAATAGATAGAGTCTGCCTGACCACACGGTTAGGCAGTTTTTTTTTACTCCTACCCCGAACTCAGCGTTGGATTTCTCGAAATTTTAACGTATTATTGTGGAAGATTTACAACACGAAATGCGTTCATCAAATGAGTACCAACAACTGCTTTAATAGGCCTCGCATCGGAATCGTAGGCACGGGTAAAATCATCGCTGAGAGCGTTGCGGCTCTCCGCACTACCGGATGGGACATCCACTCCATCTGGGGTCGAAACAACGAAAAGGCAGCTGTTCTTGCCGAGAGACTCGAAATTCCTGATGTGAGCGCATCGTATGACCAGCTGCTCGCCTCGGGAGTCGATTTCGTCTATATCGGGGTTGCGAATAAGGCGCATTACGACTATGCCGCAAAGGCGATAGAGGCAGGCGTAAATCTACTTGTCGAAAAGCCATTCTGCTCAACTCTACAGCAGGCAGAGTCCCTAGCCGAAAGGGCCCGCGAGAGGGGTTTATACATCTTTGAGACCATCTCCAACCTCTACCTTCCGAGTTGGGCAATGGTCCGCGAGCGACTCGCAGATATCGGCAACATAAAGCTCTTCCAAGCCGACTTCTCGCAATTCTCATCGCGCTACAAAGATTACCTTGCGGGCAATATCGCAACGACTTTTGATCCCCTCTATGAGGGTGGTGCTTTGAGGGATATCAACATCTACAATCTGCATCTGGCCGTATCGCTCTTCGGTAGCCCCGACCAGGTCGTAGCCCGCTCCACAAAGGGGTACAATGGCGTCGATACATCGGGCGTAGTACTGCTGACCTATCCCTCACATCTGGCGGTTTGCACCGCAGCGAAAGATTCGGGCAACCCTTCGCGTGTGGTGATACAGGGAGAGAAAGGATATATATACATAGGTGGTATGCCGAATCTGCTCCCATCGGTGGAGATTTGTCTGCACGGCAAGGAGCCTGAACTCCACACCCCAAACCGCTACGACCATCGCCTATGTCACCAATTCGAGCAGTTCCGCGAGATCTTCCTTCGCAAAGATTTTGACGCTATGAGCCAAGCGCTTGACCACACGCTTAAGGTCATGAGGGTGTTGGAGATGGCCGAGAGGTAAAATAATCCATTTTTTACAGCGGAATTTGGCATTTTGCCAACCTTCGGAACGGCGTACCTTTGTAACACTATGGCAACATTCAATATCGAGACGGCACAGAACGTCGAAATCAGCAAGAAGATCCCCTGTGAAAAGCCCCTGCTCGAACAGTTGGAGATAATGGAACGCTACACGGCAGTACACCGTGAGCATCTCGGGGCTTCGAAGGAGAAGCGCGAGGCCGCGTGTCTACAGGTACTCTATCCGACACTCTTCCGTCATATTCAGGAGGGTGATCTCATCGCTGGAAGATTGGACTTTCTGCCCATCGGCTTCGGATGTGTGACATCGGTCGGTGGCGTGGGTCACTACTGCGTATTCCGCAAGCTCAAGATGTTCCGTGCGCAGCTCCCCGAGTTGGAGCACGCTCGTGTAGATGCGATGTATGACTATTGGCGTGACCACGACCTGAAGACGGCTTACAACAAGGAGACACTGCAAGAGGGCATCCTCGGAATGTTTATCGACACGACCTATCCGATGATTGCCACAGCCCGCCTCTCAGGAATGATGCTAGACTATCCGACACTGCTCTCGCTCGGCATTGGCGGTATGCGAAAGAGGATTACAGAGAAGCTTACACAAGATCCGAATAACGAATTTTTGCAGGCGGGACTCTCCTGCTTGGATATCTTTGTGAGCAGCGCACGCCACCTTCGTGCGGACGCCGCAGCGCAGATGGCCAACGCATCGGCCGAGCGCATCAAGGATTTGGAGGTTATCATCTCCTCGCTGGAGCATATCGAGGAGCAGGCGCCTGAGACTTTCCACCAAGCATTGCAACTCTTCTGGCTCTACGCTCTGCTTGCCGGAGTGATTAACTATGGCCGTCTGGATGATTTCCTCGGCCCATTCCTCGCCAAAGATCTCGAGGAGGGACGACTCTCCGAAGAGGAGGCCTATCGTTATGTGCGCAGCCTATGGACTCTTATCGAGAACCGCCGAACAACCGTAAACGGCCGTATCATCGTGGGCGGCAGGGGTCGCAAGTACCCCAAAGAGGCGGATATGTTCCTCCACCTTGCGATGAGAGTTGCTAAGGAGTGTCGATATGTTGAGCCGCAGTTTACGCTCCGTGTCGACAAGGATACCTCGGAGCAGATTTGGGATGAGGCGCTGGATGCATTGGGTGCAGGTGCGACCTACCCTACCATATATAACGATGAGGTCGAAGTGCCGGCCGTAGCTTATGGCATGCGCCTCGACGAGAAGGCGGCCGAGCAATATGTACCGTTTGGCTGTACGGAGTTCGTAATCCAAGGCCAGAGTAGCGGTACGCCCAATATCTGCATCAACCTGCTGAAGATCCTCACAATCTTTATGAACGGGGGAATCGACCCCGAGGATGGGGTACGCAAGGATGGCGGCGTGGAGATCAAACCCCTCTCGAAGTATAAGAGCTTCGAAGAGTTCTACGATGGCTACAAGCGTCTATTGGACTTCTATCTCGACCTCTCGGCCAAGGCCCAATACCACTCTTATGAGGTTATGAACTCTCACGTTGCATTCCTCTTTACGAGCCTTCTGATGGATGACTGCATCGAGCGTGGCAAAGCGTTACTCGATGGAGGTATCCGTTACCTCGGAGGCACGAATGAGACCTACGGCAATATCAACACCTCCGACTCGCTCGTTGCCATCAAAGAGCTTGTCTTCGATAAGAAAAAGTACACCTTGGATCAGCTGCAGCAGGCGCTGCTTGCCAACTTCGAGGGCTACGAGGAACTGCGTCACGACTGCCTTGCCTGCGACAAATATGGCAACGATCTCGACTCTGCCGACTCGATGGCCAACGACCTCTACGAGTTCGTGGCTAAAGGTGTGCGAGATCGAGGAATCGCTATCGGCATGCAGTACTTCCTTATCGTAATCAGCAACAACCAGCTCAATACCGAGTGGGGACTCAACACCGCAGCTTCGCCCGACGGCAGACTGCGCGGAATGTATATGAATCCGGCCAACAACCCGCAAGGCGGAGCCGACAAGAGCGGTCCGACTGCCATGCTCAACTCGTTGGCCAAATTCGACGCCCGCTATCACGCCGGATCGGTACAAAATATCAAGTTTACACCCTCGATGTTCAACAACCACCGCGAGATTATCAAATCGCTCTTCAAGACCTACTTCGAGCGTGGAGGTTGCCACATTATGGTTACGGTTGTCGATAGCGGAGTTTTGGAGGATGCGGTGGAGCATCCCGAGAAGTATCCGAACCTGATTGTCCGCGTGGCGGGTTTCTCGGCAGTATTTGTCGATCTCTCGCCCGAAATCCAACAGGAACTCTTGAGCCGAGTACTTTATGATGAGCGCAAATCCCTATGCTAATCTCTCTCTGAGAGTGATGTCGGTGCAGCGATTCTCGCTGCACGATGGCCCCGGAATCCGCACAACGGTATTCCTGCAGGGGTGTCCTCTGCATTGCCCGTGGTGCTCGAACCCCGAATCGCAACCTATGCATCCCGTACAACGACACAAGAGGGATAAGTGTTCGGGGTGCGGTAAGTGCACCTCGCGATGCTCTAAGGGGGCAATTACGCACGGAGAAGATGGTTTTCCGCACTTTGACCGCACGCGCTGCATCGGTTGCGGAGAGTGCGAGCAGGCGTGTCCTAACGAGGCTATTGCCATAAGCGGCAAGACGATGACCGTCAGCGAAATAATGGAGATTGTCAAGCGCGACAAAGATTACTATCGTAACTCGGGCGGAGGCGTCACCTTTTCGGGTGGCGAGGTCTTTATGCAGCCTGAGGGGCTTGTGACCTTACTGGAGGCCTCGAAAGCAGAGGGTCTGCACACCGCAATCGAGACCTGTGGACAGACTTCGGCAGAGTGGTTGCAGCGCGCGGAGCCACTAACAGATCTCTTCCTATACGACATCAAGCACAGCAACAGCGAGGTTCTGCAACACACCACAGGCGGCAATCTGGATCGAATAGTCAAAAACTTAAAACTCCTCGGCAGCAAGGGCAAGGCGATAGTTCGCATACCCTGCATTCCCGGATTTAATCTCGACGAGGCGACAATTCGTGGTATCTTTCACCTCGCTCTGCAGTGCGAGGTGGAGCAGGTGCATCTTCTCCCATACCACAATCTGGGAGCCGATAAGTATGCCCAACTTGCGAAGGAGTATGCCTATACTTGTGAGAGTATGCGTAATGAAGAGTTAGAGCCATACGCCGAGATGGGCCGTGCGATGGGATTATCGGTCCAAATTGGCGGATAGAGTCCATTTTGCAACGATGGCGCTACTCCTTGTGCATCTTACGGAACAAGCGGGGTGATGCGCCCGTAATCTTCGAGAAAAACTTACTGAAATAGTAGGGGTCGTCAAAACCCAGCATAAAGGATATTTGGTTGATTTTCAGTGATGTATTAACCAACAATTGCTGTGCTCGCTCGACTTTCAACCTCATCAGATAGGCTATGGGGCTACAGCCTACCTCCTTGGTAAATATGCGAGTAAAGTAGGATTCGGAGTAACCCAGATAGGCACATATATCATTCAGCGAGAGCTTCTCCGAGAGGTGCTCATTCATATAGTGCGTAGCCTTACCCACAATCGAAACATTGGCCGCACCCTCCTTTGAGTGATAGGCGCCGCTCCAAATTGTCGGATAGAGAAATGCCGAGAGCAGGTGCGGAAAGAGCATATCGACATACTCTGCCGCTGCACTATCGGCGTGCCCCTCCAGAATTATCAGAATCTCATCGAAAAGAGCCGACAGACGGCTAAGCCTTGCATCAGCTTCGAGCGTATGCAATCCTTGCAATCGTTGATAGACGCTCGGGGCTGCAGGGCCTCTGAAATGGAGCCAATAGATCGACCAGGGTGCTGCCTCTGACGAGCCGTATGAGTGAGGCGCATCGGCCGGAAGCAGAAAAAATTGCGATTTCGACACGACACGCTTTACCCCATCCCCCAACGAGTACCAACCTTCACCTGCCGTACACCATATAAGGACATACTCTCCGCAACCGAAAGGTCGCTCCACATAGTGAAACTCGGCATCAGGAAAAGCTCCGATGGAGTGGAGCTGAAGCGCAGGGCGTTCAACTCCGCTCTTTACATAGAACGGATAGAGGGCGAGGCGCTGACCTTGAAAGCCTTTTCTGATTCGAATCATCGTAAAAGTGTTGTGTATGGGCGGTAAATACCCTATAGTGCCTTCCACAAAGATATATTGTTTTTGCTTACGCTCAAACAGAAATCCACCCGAAATACAAATATATTCTATCTTTTTAGTCAGCACCGTGCATTTTCCGACCGTGAAATTTAAGATAACTTTGCAAAAACAGCTAAAATTTATCCGTATGCGTAAAACAGAAGAACTTGCAAAAAAATTTCAGGGTGGACTTATCGTCTCGTGTCAGGTACAGCCTGATGATCCCTGTTACTCGATTGACTTCGTTGTGAAGATGGCTAAATCTGCCGCTTGGGGCGGTGCTGTTGGTCTGCGAGCCAATTCGCCCGACCAGATCGCCGCAATCAAGAAGGAGGTTGATCTCCCTCTGATTGGTCTTTACAAGATCTGGCACGATGATACTGACGTATTTATCACCCCCACCTTGGAGGCCGCTAAGCAGGTTTGGGAGGCTGGTGCCGACATCATCGCTCTGGACTGCACCGACCAGATTACTCACGAGGGACGTCCCGCATACGAACTCTTCGAGAAAGTGCGTGAGGCTATCCCCGAGGCTCCGATTTTCGCCGACGTATCGAACTACGCCGAGGCGGCACGAGCAGTGGAGATGGGTGCAGATTTCGTTGGCCCAACTCTCTATGGCTACACTAAGGAGACTATGGGCATCACCGGCCCCGATTTCCGCGAGTTCGGCCGTATGTGTCGTGACTTCAAGGGCAAGACCCATATCATTATGGAGGGCCACATCTACACTCCCGAGGATGCGATGAAGGTGCTCTTCCTCGGAGCAGATGCAGTGGTTGTGGGTAGCGCAATCACCCGCCCGCACCTGATTACCGCTCGCTTTACAGACCTTCTGAGCGGCTACGGCAAGGATTGGCGTAAGGCAGAGACAAGTCACCACTAAATCACTCACTATGAAGCCGACACTGCTTGTTTTTGCAGCCGGAATGGGCACGCGCTATGGCTCGCTCAAACAGATGGATGGGATGGGCCCGAGCGGAGAGACCATCATAGACTACTCCATATACGATGCTGTTCGTGCCGGATTTGGCAAAATTGTCTACATCGTCAGGGAGTACTTTCACGACGCAATGGTACAATCCGTAATGGAGAAGTACGGAGGCTTGAAGGGTGCTGATGGCGAGCCCATCGAGTTTTGCTTTGTCGATCAGGAGTTGGATATCCTCCCCGAGGGTTTCTCGGTTCCTGAGGGCCGCGAGAAGCCTTGGGGCACGGCTCACGCCATTATGGTTGCAAGAGATGTGATCCACGAGCCTTTTGTCACAATCAATGGCGACGATTTCTACGGCCGAGAGACCTTCCGCATTGCAGCAGAGTGGTGCCAGGCTCATCACAATAGCCGAGGAGTCTATTCGGTTCTCGGTTTCACGCTCGACAATACGCTGACAGATGTGGGCGGCGTAAACCGAGGCATCTGCTCTTATGACGAAAATGGAGTATTGGAGGGGATGGTGCAACATCTTAAAATCGAAAGGGGTGCCAACGGTGTGGTGAGTGGCGTGAATGCAATCACGGGCGAAGTGGCAACGCTCAAGGGGGCAGATCTCTGTTCGATGAATATGTTTGGCCTTACACCTGACTATTTCTCTCTAACAGAGCACATTTTTGAGCGCTTCCTCTCAAACACAACAAATATAACCACCCGAGAATTTGACCCGCCATACGTCTTCGATTGTGCAATCAAGGAGGGTTTGGGTCGCTGCGAGGTACTCTCAACGCCCGAGTGTTGGTTTGGAGTAACATACAGAGAGGATCGTGCGGAAGTTGCAGCACGATTTAGGCAACTTGTCAAGCATGGCTCATACCCCACCCCGCTTTGGAAATAGAGAATAATTGGATATAAAACCAAGAAAAATTATGGTTGAAAAGAGTTTTAACTTGGAGTTCGGCACCGGAGGTCTGCGCGCCGTGATGGGTCCGGGCTCCGACCAGATGAATATCAATACTGTCGGTATGGCCACGCAGGGTCTTGCCAACTACATCAGCAAGAGTGTCGGCATCGATAATGCCTCGGTGGTTATCTCCTACGATTGCCGCAATAACTCGGCAGAGTTCGCCCGCATCAGCGCCGAAGTTCTCTCGGCAAACGGCATCGGGGTCTACCTCTTCGAGTCGCTACGCCCTACCCCCGAGATGAGCTACGCTATCCGCAAGAAGGGTGCTACGGCCGGCATTATGATCACCGCATCGCACAATACCAAGGAGTATAACGGATATAAAGTCTCGTGGTCGGACGGTGGTCAGATCACCTCTCCCGTAGATAAGGAGATTGTTGCCGAGGTAAACAAGATGAGCGACATCTCGGAGGTGCGCTTTGAGCCTATAGCAGATTGTCCTGCGGGCAAAATCGAGATGATGGGCGAAGAGATGGATGAGTGCTACTTGAGCGATATCCTCTCGCTAACCCTCTCGCCCGAGGCAGTTAAGCGTCACGCCGAGATGAAAATTGTCTACACTCCGCTGCACGGTTGCGGCGTGCGCCTTGTTCCGGAGTGTTTGAAGCGTTTGGGCTTTAGAAATATCCTCCACGTTCCCGAGCAGGATATCAACGACGGCAACTTCCCGACCGTATCTTCACCTAACCCGGAGGAGGCTCCCGCCTGGGAGATGGCGCTCGAAGTGGCCGAGAGAGAGGGAGCTGATCTGATTCTGGCGACCGATCCCGATGCAGACAGAATGGGTGCGGCCGTACGCAATAGAGAGGGCAAGATTATCCGCCTGACAGGTAATCAGACCGCCGCCATTCTCGCCTACTATATGCTGACTCGCCGCCGCGAGATGGGCTCACTCCACAAGGGTTGTTATCTGGTAAAGACGGTTGTTACGACCGAGCTTGTTGCGGATATCGCCAAGGAGTTTGGCGTAACTTGCCACAACGTCCTCACCGGTTGGAAGTACCTGGCCGAGCAGGTTAAACTCCACGAAAAGGATGGCGAATTTATCTGCGGATGCGAGGAGAGTTGCGGATTTAATGCCGGAGAGTTCGTGCGTGACAAGGATGCGCAGCTCGCCTGCTCGCTGCTGGCAGAGTGTGCAGCGTGGGCAGCCGACCAAGGCAAGAGCCTCTACGATCTGCTGCTGGAGCTCTATGACAAACACGGTTTCTGGATGGAGAGCCGCTATGCTCTGGTACGCAGTGGCAGAGAGGGTGCTGAGCAGATTCGCCAGATGCTTGCAGAGTTCCGCGAGAACCCTCCCCGCGAGATTGCCGGTCTTAATATCGCTCGCGTAGTGGACTACCTAAAGAGTGAGCAGACGGGGCTTCCCGCGTCGAATATGCTCCAATTCTTCACCGAACGTGGCGACGTAATCTCAGTACGCCCATCGGGCACCGAGCCGAAGATCCGTTTCTATTTCAGCATTAAAGGTGACGAGGCTGAGGCTATAACCAAGCGTCTATGTGCCGCATTCGGCGTTGATGAGTTGTAAGAGATTTCAAAATCACTCTAAACGTAAAAATCGGATGAACATCCTGAAATTTTTCACAATAAGCCACCCTTCGAGCCGTAAGGTTGCCGCAGACAGAGAGCCTAAACTCTACCGACGTCTGCGTATGGAGACCTTCCTTGCCGGCACGTTGGGCTATGCGCTCTATTATGTTTGCCGCCTCTCGATGGGTGTTATGAAACAGCCGCTTATCGATGCCGAGCTGCTTACTGCAACCCAATTGGGCGTGATTGGTGCGTGCCTCTATTGGATCTATGCTGTAGGCAAGCTCGTCAACGGCTTTCTGGCAGATAGGGCCAATATCAAGCGTTTTATGGCAGTCGGACTCGTACTCTCCGCATCGGCCAACTTTATTATGGGAGTGCTCGGCATCAGTGCCCTGAACGGAGTGATTACCAACTCGGCACTCTTTATCCTCTTTGCATTCTGTTGGGGCGTGAACGGATGGGCGCAGAGCATGGGTGCACCTCCGGCTATTGTGGGTCTTTCGCGATGGTTTCCGCTGAAGATACGAGGTACATTCTATGGTTTTTTCAGCGCATCTCACAATATTGGCGAGGGTTTTTCATTCCTTGCCGTGGGTCTGCTCGTAGCGACTTTCGGCTGGAAGTGGGGATTCTTCGGAGCGGCACTTGCCGGTGCTGTGGGCGTTGTTTTGGTGCTTCTGATGATGCACGATACCCCCGAGAGCGAAGGCCTGTCGTCTATCGAGATACTATCGGGCGAGAAACAGAGCACCGAGACTCAAGAGTTTATCTCTCCCGAGGAGGAGATACGCCGCAAACGAGCGATCCAAAAGATGGTAGTATGCAACCCCGGAATTTGGGTCCTTGCCGCTGCCAGCGCATTTCTCTACATCAGCCGCTACGCCATAAACGAGTGGGGCATAATCTTCCTGCAAGAGTCTAAAGGTTACGATTTGGCAGAGGCCGCTGCGATGGTTTCGATAAATCCCATCTTCGGAATTATCGGTACGGTGGTGTCGGGTTGGCTCTCGGATACGCTCTTTAAGGGCGACCGCAAATACACCGCTTTTGCAGTGGGAATTTTGGAGGTCGTGGCACTTGCCCTCTTCCTCTTCGGAGGCCCCGCAAGATGGCTCAATAGTTTGGCAATGGTGCTCTTCGGAATAGCTATCGGTGTGCTTGTCAGTTTCCTGCCGGGACTTATGGCTATCGACCTTGTACCGCGAGAGGCGAGTGGTGCTGCAATCGGCATTACCGGCATTGCCTCGTATGTGGCGGCCGGAATCCAGATGATTGTAACAGGCCTTCTGCTCGACAACACGGGTAGTGGCGAGGCCGGTGTTCACGACTACACCTATGTATGTTGGTTCTGGTTGGGCGCCGCTATACTATCCTGCCTGCTTCCGATACTAAACTGGCGAAGAGCAAGCGCAAAGTTTTAATCAAATAGGCTCTAAGCGGAGCCGTGTGAACAAATCACGAAAGAGCACAATAAAGGCGTGTCCACAAGTTTGTGGACACG
>JAGBVQ010000067.1 GCA_017630245.1 Alistipes sp.
ACCGAGGGGTAATCGAAGTGCAGAGGTGCGGGGTGCGGCTCGTTATCGATATAGACCTCCAAGGTAAGATTCACCTTCGGGCGACCTCTGCGGGCATCTATCGAGCGCTTAATCACGCGCACCAGCGCAACATTGCGGTCGCTAATGCCCAACTGGCGTGCCGCCAGCGTTGTGTAGGTCACGGCATCAGCAGCCTGTTTAGGCGTAAGTGTAAGTGTTAACGAACGGGGCACAGGTAGTTATATTATTGTTGTTATTCAATATCAGTTACTACCGCTTCGGCTTTCTGCTTTTTGCCGAATATGCGGTCAATAATAATTGCAATAGCGCTATCTCCACTCACATTACAAGCAGGTCCATAGCCATCAAGTGCGAGGTAGATTGTCATAACCAGAGCCGTCTGCTCGGGCGAGAATCCGAGAATCGATTCGAGCAGGCCGACCGAAGCCATCAATACACCTCCCATAACACCCGGAGCGGCAATTGCTGCAATGGCCTGAAACAGTACAAAGTTTGCGATCAATGCAGGGTTAATCTCTATACCACACATAATCATAACAGCTATAGAGGTGGTCATCAATTTGATAACCGAGCCACACATATGCACCGTACCGCAGAGGGGAACGACAAATCCTGCAATCTCCTTCGAGACGCCATTCTTGATAGTACAATCAAGTGTCACGGGGATAACGGCCGAAGATGAGCAGATCGAAAATCCGGTAAAATATGCCGGAAGGATATTCTTAATACAACGCAACGGGTTCTTACGCGAGATAGCTCCCGCAATCAGGAACTGCAGAATGAGATAACATATCGACAATGCAACTCCCGTAGCAATAACCTTAACTCCGGCACCCATAACAGCCGAAAGTTTTCCGGTTGCCGACATATCGCACATCATCGTGAATATATAGAGCGGCAGCAACGGAATAATCGCGCGCTCGATGGTGAGCTTTATTATCGACTCCAATTCATCAAAACCCTTGCGAAGCGCTGATGACTCTGTAAAAATCATACCAACAGCCAGCATAAACGACAGAACCAATGCCGTCAATATATCACAAATAGGCGGAATCTTTAGCGTAAAGTATGGCAAAAACTCCTTGCCGATCTCGCCCGAAGCGGTCAATTCACCAATGCCTATATAGTTGGGCAGCAGAGCCGAAGCACAGCCATACGAAAAGAATCCCGCACCGATAGTCGAGAGGTATGATATTACCATCACGGCCAGAAGCATCTTACCCGCTCCGCGACCTAGGCGCGCAACCGACGGAGTCACCAAGCCGATTACCAACAACGGCACGATAAATTTCAGAATCTGCGCGAACAAGACATTAAAAGTCTTGAATATACGCACCAACACATCAGGAGCAACCAATCCGAGCAATGCTCCGAGAACGATAGCGATCACAACCTTCGGAAAGAGCCCCAATTTGATTTTCTTCATACTCTTAAGTTTTAGTTATTTGGCGCACTTCGGCCAGAGGACAAATATACAAGTTTTTTCTGGATTTTTAGCAGTTGTGATGATTTTGGAGCGGACGGTCTAACAATTATTTCACATTTTTTTTATCTAAAAAGATAAAATCTTATATTTGCACAAGAAAAGCAGACAACTATGGCTATCGAGAGAAATATACGAACAAACGAGAGCGACAGCGAATTCGAGAACCGCATACGCCCCCAAGAGTTGGGTAGTTTTGCGGGTCAGGATAAGATTGTCGACAACCTGAAGGTCTTTATTCAGGCAGCGCTGATGCGTGGCGACTCGCTCGACCACGTTCTGCTGCACGGCCCTCCGGGACTGGGTAAGACTACACTTGCCAACATTATCGCCAACGAGATGGGCGCACAACTCAAAGTTACATCGGGTCCCGTACTCGATAAGCCTGGTGATTTGGCAGGTCTGCTCACAAACCTCGGAGCCGGCGACGTACTCTTTATCGACGAGATTCATCGCCTGAGCCCCATTGTCGAGGAGTATCTCTACTCGGCTATGGAGGATTATAAGATCGATATCGTGCTCGACAAGGGTCCTTCAGCTCGCTCGATTCAGATTGAGTTAGCACCCTTTACGCTTGTGGGAGCAACTACCCGCAGCGGTCTTTTAACCTCACCCCTGCGTGCCCGCTTCGGCATTCAGTGTCACCTCGAATATTACGACGCATCGGTCTTGGCCGGCATTGTTAAGCGCACAGCCTCGATTTTGGGTGTCTCGATTGACGATGATGCAGCCGTGGAGGTTGCCCTGCGTTCGCGTGGCACACCGCGTATTGCCAACTCTCTTCTGCGCCGTGTACGCGACTTTGCGATGGTTAAGGGCGAGGGGCATATCGACCTCGAGATTACCCGCATAGCCCTCTCGGCTCTGAATATCGACTCGCGCGGTCTGGATATTATGGACAACCGAATTTTGGAGACTATCGTTGCCAAGTTCAAGGGTGGCCCTGTGGGTATCAACACTATCGCCACGGCCGTGGGTGAAGATGCCGGTACCATCGAGGAGGTCTACGAGCCATTCCTTATCAAGGAGGGATTCCTCAAACGCACACCTCGTGGTCGTGAGGCTACCGAATTGGCATACAAACATTTAGGCATTTCGCCAGAGACTCCTGAAGGAACTCTGTTTTAGAGTTCATAAAGCGACAAAAAGCCCGCTACAACACCTAAGTTGAGCGGGCTTTTTCATCGGCTAAATATTAAAATCCTAATGTTTGGACTTGAGGATAATCTCGGCCATCTCGAAATCCTCCGGGTAGTCGATATCAAGGCCTTCGATATGGTCTACCACGGCAATATGAGGAGTATCGCCTATGCGGCGACCACGCTCACACCACAACTCTTGCGAAAAGATAAAGAATGCACTCGTCTCGACATATACCGGCTCGATGGTCTGCGTGCGGGGAATATTATCGAGAGAGTAGTTCAGCGGTTTTCCCTCAAACCAGGCAAAGGTCTGCACCCTCTCGGCGCTGAATGAAGAGTCAGCCTCGCCCGAGTGGACCTTCTGCAGAGCCTGTTCGATAGTCTCCTGGCGGATAAAAGGAGATGTAGCGTGCGCCAGCAGATACCAATCGGCCTCTACCTCGCCCGTAAATGCATTGTAGATATCCTTGCCAAGCGTCGTATCGCTATCGAGAGCCGTATCTCTGCGCAGAAACTTAACACCTTCGGGCAGGATCTCACAAATGGAGTCGTCACTACAATATACATACACCTCATCAATACCCTTAACGCGAGTAAGCGTTTCAAGAATGTGACACATCAACGGCTTATCGCCCAACAGGCGCATATTTTTGCCGGCCACACGCTGTGAATTGAGTCTTATGGGTACAAATGCTACAGTTTTCATATCTTTCTTTCGTTTATTGCACAAGCAGGTTACATCCTCGAATCTCGCTACGGTCAATGCGACCCTCAATCGAGAATGAACCGTCAGCCATAGTGCGACCCACATCCTGAGTCTCGATAAAGGCACAGGAGTGAATGTTTGCCAAATCTATAATATTTACACCACCTCGTGCACCCGCAGAGAGGTAGCAGAATGGATCATTGATATCACGAATCATCACTCGCATCCACTGCGGAGCACGGAATACGCCCTCTCCCGATGAGTAGGCTTGAGAGGTAAGCTCAGCCATACCATATTCGGAGTGGATCCTCTCCACTCCAAAACCGTCGCAAAGTATGCGATGCAGCTCCGACTTGGGAATCTCCTCACGGTAGCCCTTCATTCCGCCCGTCTCCATAACTATCGTATCGGTAAGTTTTGGAGCATACTTCTCGGCCAAATCCCAGGGGGCATAACTCACGCCCAGCAAGATCTTCGGCTTCGGATCCGAGGCCAGATCGGCTATAAGTTTTTCGTAATCATCAAGATAAAACCCGCCCGAATTTCCTGCTGCAATCAATCTGTCAGCCATATAGACAAGCGACGAGCCCTTGCGTTGCAGATAGGATGGCAACAGAGCGTAGATACCATACTGCGACGCCTCACCGTAGAATGTGCGGAACGCCTCGGTAAATGTACGCTCATAGTCGGCCAGGTGCGCCATCGGATGACGCGAGGGGGTCTGTCCCGTAGTGCTACTCGAGGTAAAGACCACCTCAGGCTCCTCTGCTCCACAATATATCGTATGAGATTTGAAGAGTTCGATGGGCAGAAACGGAATCTGCTCCACAAGATGCACCTCCTGCGGATCGACCCCGAGCAGTTCGATATAGCGGCGATAGGGCTCG
>JAGBVQ010000068.1 GCA_017630245.1 Alistipes sp.
ACAACCCTCAATGGTGTGATGGAGAAGTAGAATCCCGAAAATCCCGTTGAGATCTTCGTGCCCGAAAAACTTAAGGAGCTCTACGCAGCGAGCGACTATGGTCGTTATGCCAATAAGAAGGGCGAACTCCCCGTGGCATTCCTCTCAAACCTCGACATTACGGGCGGAAACTCTGGCTCGCCGATCCTTAATGGCAAGGGCGAACTTATCGGCCTCGCATTCGACGGCAACTGGGAGGCTATGTCGGGCGATATCGCCTTCGAGCCCGAGTTGCAGCGCTGCATTGGTGTAGATGTGCGTTATGTGCTCTTTATTATCGAAAAGTTTGCCGGAGCGAAGTGGCTTGTCGATGAGTTGGATATTGTAAAGTAAACTAAAAAGAGCAGTTTTTATGAGCGAAAAGTGCGCTACCCCGAACGATATCAACACCAAGAATGAGCCGATGGTGATATGCCCCGAGTGTGGTATCCCCGTGCCGGCAAGTATGGAGCGTTGCCCCTACTGCGGAATACGAATGCCACGCGGTTGTAAGATGTTGGTATTAAGAGTTGTTGCAGCGATTGTTGTGGCAATTACGGCAATCGTTCTGTTGGTTACCCTATTGTAGAATAAGCAAAAATTTTCTATAAAATTTAGAAACAAACCCCCTTCGATAGGTTGTATTTTTGGCCAAAACCAAAACATATACAGCATATCGAATTATGAAAAGATTTCTACTTCTTTATGCCCTATGCGCAACGGTAGTTGCTGCGTGGGGCTTTTTGTGTCATCGGGAGGCTCAGCGCCTCGATAATAATCAGGAGGCTCTGATGGAGCAGATTACCCTCTATCGCACCCGCCTTAATGAGTCGGCCGCATCGGTAAGAGTTTTGCAGTTAAGGTGTGAGGAGTATCGCCGACTCCGAGCCGAGGAACTGCGTCGCATCCGCGAATTAGGTATAAAACTGCAGCGAGTAGAGAGCGCTGCAACCACCGCCACCCGAAGTAAAATTGAGGCAGCCGCCCCGTTGCGAGATACGGTAATTTTATACGATACGCTACGTTATTTTGAGTGGCGAGATCCCTGGGTAAAGATCGATGGAGTAGTCTATCGTGACTCTGTGGAGTGTAGGGTTGAGAGCGTTGATACTCTGCGTCAGGTGGTACATCGTGTGCCCCGCAAACTGCTATTTGTCAAATACGGTACGAAGGCTATACGTCAGGAGATTACCTCCTCTAATCCCCATACCCAAATCATCTATTCGGAATATATCGAACTGAAAAGGTGGCGAAAACGCAAAAAATAGGGTAAAAATGGGGTAACATACGAATATATTCGTATCTTTGCCTTATGGAGAGAGAGAGTATAGTAATATTTCCGGGATCGTTTGATCCCTTTACACGAGGTCACGCCGCCGTCGTTGATGAGGCGTTGCGCCTCTTTGATAAGGTGGTAATTGGCGTTGGTGACAATATCTCGAAACGAGGTCTGCTGCCCATCGAGCAGCGCGTGGCGCTGATCGAGGAGTGCTATGCCGCAAACCCGCGCGTTGAGGTGAAAACCTACAGTTCGCTCACGGGAGATTTTGCCCTTGAGTGTGGCGCAAAGGCCATTGTGCGTGGTGTTCGTAGCTGTGCCGACTTTGAGTACGAGCAGAATATGGCGACTATGAATCGCCACCTCTTCCCCTCGCTCTCGACAATTATCCTCTCCACTCCGGTCGAGCTGTCGCACATCTCATCAAGTGCGGTGCGCGAACTGCTTGCTTTCGGCAGAGATGTTAAAGAGTTTTTGCCCCAAAATGTAGATATTAACAAATACCTAAATAGATAAAATGGAATTTACCGCAGAGATGATTGCCGGCCTGCTTCAGGGAGAGGTTGTCGGCGACAAGAACGCAAAAGTTCATACCGTAGGCTCGATTGAGGATGGTAAGCAGGGTGCGCTGGCATACCTGATGAATCCCAAATACGAGCAGTATATCTATACAACTCAGGCCTCGATTGTGCTCGTAGGCAAGGATTTCGAGCCCAAAGAGCCGGTGGCTGCTACGATGATTAAGGTTGCCGATGTGGGAGCCTGCATTCTGCAACTCTTGGCTGCTTACGATGCTGCACGCCCCCAGAAGAAGGGTATCAGCAAGATGTGCTCGATCTCGGAGAAAGCCGAGATGGGTGAGGATTGCTATGTTGGCGACTTTGCTGTAGTTGAGGCGGGAGCCAAGATTGGTAATAATGTGAAGATCTACCCCCAGGTCTATATCGGTGACGGAGTGGTTATCGGCGATGGCACGAAGCTCTATCCGGGCGTGAAGATCTACGAGGGCTGCCGCGTAGGTAAGAACTGTATCATTCACGCAGGAGCTGTTATCGGAGCTGATGGCTTCGGCTTTGCGCCCAATGCACAGGGAGGTTTTGATAAGATTCCGCAGTTGGGCAATGTGATTATCGAGGACGATGTCGAGATCGGAGCAAATACCTGTATCGACCGAGCTAAGACCGACTCTACAATTATCCGTCGCGGAGTGAAGCTCGACAATCTTATCCAGATTGGTCACAATGTACAGATTGGTGAGCATACCGTATCATCTGCACAAACGGGTATTGCCGGCACTACGAAGGTGGGTCACAACTGTTTTATCGGCGGCCAGGTGGGTATCGCTGACCACACCGTAATTGGTAACTACGTGAAGATTGCATCGCAGAGTGGTATCGATAAGGTTGTGCCCGATGGAGAGGTGCGTATGGGTAGTCCCGCGCAGCCCGGAATGTCGTTCCACCGTTCGCACGCGGTGTTCAAGCGATTGCCCGAGCTCTCGCAAAAGGTTGATGCTCTGGAGAAGGCACTTAAAAAGTTGACCGAAGAGTAATATTTTTCTCGGCAGAGGGTTATGGTAGCAGGCAAATACCGCATAATGGGTATTGACCCGGGAACCAACTTCACCGGTTACGGAATCCTCGAGGTCGAGGGTCGTCTGGTGCGCTCGGTGGTGATGGGGGAGATTGACCTGCACAAGATGAGCGACCCCTACGAGAAGTTGCGCTATATTTTCCAGAGAGTATCATCTCTGGTTGAGGAGTACGCCCCGGCCGAGGTGGCCTTCGAATCTCCCTTCTTTGGTGAGAATGTGCAGAGTATGCTCAAGTTGGGACGAGCGCAGGGTGTGGCTATGGCTGCTGCTTTGAGCCACGACAAGCCGGTATTCGAGTATGCCCCGATGCGTATTAAGCAGGCCATAAGCGGTCGCGGATCGGCCTCCAAGGAGCAGATAGCCTCGATTATCGGCAAACTGCTCAAGATCGAGACGCTGCCCAAGAGGTTGGATGCGACGGATGGTATGGCGGTGGCTTTGTGTCACTACTTCACCTCGACAAGTCCGCTGAACGACGCTCTGGGCGAGGATCGAGTGAAGGGTCTGGGAGGTGCTAAGAAGGCTGTTAAGCGAGGTACATCGTCGTGGGAGAAGTTCCTGCACGAGAATCCCGAGCGAGAGGTAAAGCAACAAAAGAGAAGTATTAAATAATCTAAAAAAGAAGAAACGTATGAAAAAAATGATGATTGCCCTGCTTTCGATTGTCGCTCTTTGCGGCTGCCAGGGCGTAAACTACCACATTGTCGGCGAGGCGGTAAATGAGCACGGCGAGGTTATGCTTATGACCGAGGAGGGCGAGACTTTGGGCAGCAGTGAGATTGTTCACGAGACCGGATTCTTTGAGTTTAAGGGCCAGGTTGATGAGCCAATGATTGCCTATCTGACCAACTCTGATGGCGAGCCTGTGAATATTGTTTTTATCGAGAAGGGCGAAATTAAGATTGAGTTTGACGTGGATTGGAATACCTATTACACTAAGGGTACTCCCGCAAATGATGCTCACAACAAGGTCGTGGAGCGTCTTAGAGATTTCCAGATGAGTTTTGATAATCTTTCAGGAGAAGGCGCCGATCCGGTGGCTATTCAGACCCTGATGGGAGAGTATTATGAGTATATAAATAGTGCTATCCTCGAGAACAAGGATAATATCTATGGTGCATATCTGCTCAAGGAGCACAGCTCGGATATGGAGTCTGCCGAGATCCGTGAATACCTCGATCAGTTCCCTTCGAAGATGCGCAAGACTGCAATTCTCAAGGATGTTGAAGATAGGCTTGTAGCTCGCGAAAAGACCGAAATCGGCGCTCCGTATATCGAACTTGTGGCTAATGATATCGAGGGCAAGGAGGTCGCTCTCTCGTCGCTCATTGGCGAGGGTAAGTGGGTTCTTGTAGATTTCTGGGCAACGTGGTGTGGTCCCTGCCGTGCAGAGATTCCCTACCTTGTTGCGGCTTACAACACCTATGCCGAGCACGGTTTGGAGATCTATGGCGTATCGCTCGATAACGATGCTGAGGCGTGGAAGAAGTATGTTGCCGAGAACGATATGAATTGGGTGAATGTTATTGGCATTGATGCCGACAAGAAGTCGCCCGCAGCAGAGCTCTATGGCGTACGTTCGATCCCGAGCAACTTCCTCATCTCGCCCGAGGGTAAGATTGCAGCAAAAAATCTGCGTGGAAACGAGGTTATCAAGATTCTCAAGGAGAATATCAAAAAGTAGGTATTAAACCTAATAGAAAGAGGGTGCCCAAAACTGGTTGGGCACCCTCTCTCTTTTTCCGATATAGCGCTATATCTATTTCATCGCGTGGCGATAACCATCGACCTTATCCCAATCTCCACGTGTGAAATCGGGTACCGCTACGGGCATCGAGCCATTCTCGATAGAGGCTGCCGAGAGTTCGCCGATGCACGACCACTCTGCCGCATCGTAAACATCCTGATCAAGCGGCAGACCATTCTGCAGACAGTAGATGAGGCGCGAGTCCATAATAAAATCCATACCGCCGTGGCCGCCCACCTTCTTTGCACGCTCCATAAGCTCCACCTGAATCGGGTGACGATACTTCTCGAGCAGAGCGTCACGCACCTGATCGGGCACAAACTCGTGAGCCGAGAGGTTCTCGTGGTCGGGATTACCGCTCGCCTCATTAGCCTCGGCGAAGAGGAAACCCTTTACGGGATATTTGTTTGCAAAGCCCTTGGTTCCCGAGAGTTGGTAGAGACGGTTGTAGGGGCGGGGAGTTACTACGTTGTGCTGCAATGAGATGGTCTTACCCTTCTCGGTAGCAATGAGAGTGCAGGTGTGGTCGCCGTTAGCAAAGCTATCGACACCAAGGCTCTCCTTTGCCAGCTCCAGTCCACAAACAGACTTGGTATCCATCGACACAAGGCGAGTCATACGGTCGCCACGGTGGATATTAAGCAACTGACATACGGGGCCAAGGCCGTGCGTAGCGTATACATCGCCACGATGAGCCTGATTGTAGATCAGACGCCAGTTGCCCTGGTACTCTTTCCAGAAGCGGTCGAGATTGTGGATATAGGCACCTTCAACGTGCATAATTTCGCCAAAGAGACCCTGCTGTGCCATATTGAGCGTAGTGAGCTCAAAGTGGTCATAGATGCAGTTCTCAAGCATCATACAGTGGCGACGGGTGCGCTCCGAAGTATCGACGAGCTGCCAGCACTCGGCTACGGTCATAGCGGCCGGAACCTCTACGGCAACGTGCTTGCCACACTCCATAGCGTAGACCGCCATCGGGGTGTGAAGATCCCACGGAGTAACAAGATAGACCAGGTCGATATCCTCTCGCTGGCAGAGCTCCTTCCAGCCCTCTTCGCCGCTGTAGGTTGCCTCCTCAGCTACGCGAGCACGGCCGAGCGACTCGAGCAGAGCCTGGCTCTTTTCAACATTTTCGGGCAGAAGATCACAGAGGGCTGCGATTTCGGCCCCTTCGATGTTGACAAAACGTTTGATAGCGCCCGGGCCACGCATACCCAAGCCAACGAAACCAATACGCACAACGGGCATAGGCTCTGCAGCAAAGCCGAGCATTGACTGCTGACCCTCCGCACGAGCGGGCTCGTCAAAGACGATAGTATTGTCTACAATTTTGTAGGGCTTGCCATCGTTGCAACAACAGCCCGAAAAGAGCGCTGTGCCGACAAGAGCCACGAGGCAAACAAGTGCCAAAAGATTTTTTCTCATTTTATTTAGGTTTAAATGTTTAACACAAAGGTATATATTTTTTTTGAGAAAGGCCAAAATCCTTAGGATTGTTAATAAAATATCGAAAAAGAGTCACTCTGGGGCGAATAGCGGTGGAGGATTAGCACTATATTTGCCATCATAAACTAAAACTTTTTAAAAAATTAGGATTATGTCAGAGATGAAACAGGTCGGCATCGACCTCGAACTCGACGAGATTACGGCTCAGGGCCACTACTCTAATCTGGCGATTATTTCTCACTCGGCAACTGAGTTTGTCGTGGATTTTGCCGCTATGTTGCCGGGAGTGCCCAAAGCAAAGGTTAAGAGCCGTATCATCCTCACCCCGGAGCACGCAAAGCGTCTGTTGATGTCGTTGCAGGATAATATCACTCGCTACGAGAGCAATATGGGTCAAATCAAGTTCCGCCAGCCGGAGCACCAGCCCAATAGTTTCAATAAGATCGGCGAGGCATAGGCCGCATCCCACCCCTTTTATTTCAGTGTTTTAGAACTTTTCAAGGGGGTCTGCCCGGAGATAAAGCTCTAATTTTGGGACTAAAAACCAAAAAAAAGCGCTTTTGGGGTTGGAAGTTGCAAAAATTTATTACCTTTGCACCGCAATTGATGCCCAGGTGGCGAAATGGTAGACGCGCTCGTTTCAGGTGCGAGTGCTTAACGGCGTGTAGGTTCGAGTCCTATTCTGGGCACAAAAAGAGGAGGATAGCGAGTGCTATTCTCCTCTTTTTGTGCCCTATGGGCATCCAT
>JAGBVQ010000069.1 GCA_017630245.1 Alistipes sp.
ACCCACGACCTTCGGAACCACAATCCGTCACTCTAACCGACTGAGCTACATCCACCATTTAGACTCGATTTCTCGAATCGGGTGCAAATATAATACACTTTTTTACAATGTCCAAATTTTTCGACAAGAAAAAATTCATTTTGCATTTACTGAGATTATTACTACCTTTGTAATATATCACGCAAATTCAAGTAATACATTATAGTAACTAAGCTATGAAAAAATTATTTCCCCTATTCGCAATGTTGTGCGTTGCGTTAATGTTAAGTTGCGAGCCGGTCGATCAACCCAACAACAACCCCAGCAATGGCAATAGCACGGATGAGCCCTCCTCTCCCCCGAAGCAACCCACCGACACATCGCTGAGCGCCATAACATTCGTACCTCAAGACGGATCTATAGCCGCTACCGTAAATGGCCGAGGTGACGCAAGTCAGGCTGTCATAAATCTTGAGATTACACCCAAGAGCGCCATTGCCGCCATCTCAAAAAATTGGAGAGCAGCAATAACCTGCACCGCCAAGTGTGGCGTTCACACCATTCAGATGCCTTTGGCCGGATATAAATCAAATGCGAATGCAGGTATTATCTCGATCACAGCATCGGGAAGCAATCTACCCGATGCATTCTTTAACGGATCGACACCCGCTACGGCCGTTGTAACCATCACCATTGGAGAGAAGAGTGTAAAGTCGAACTCGATCCCGTTGGCCGTTGGCGAGGAGCCTGAGGATCTGGGAGGCCTTCAGAAATATGCAAAGGAGCACGAGGTTAAAGTTATGAGTTTCAACGTTCGCCTGGACACATCCGAGACCGATCCCACAAACAACTGGCCGAATCGCAAGAAGGCTTGCGTGGAGCTTATCAAGGACCAGAAACCCTGTCTTATCGGCTTCCAGGAGGCGAAGTACACATCGCAGTGGCTCTACCTGAAGGAGCAGCTCGCCGACGAGTATGATGGTTGGGGTCTGGACCGCGACACCGGCAAAGCATCAGGCTCAGGCGAGGTTATGGGCATCCTCTACAACAAATCGAAAATTCAGAAGATAGACGGTGGAACATTCTGGCTCTCGGAGACTCCCGATGTATGCTCAATCGGCTGGGATGCCGCTTACAAGCGTACAGCAACGTGGGGAATATTCAAACACCTGGCATCTAATCGCCACTTCCTCTATGTCAATACCCACCTCGACCATAAGGGTTCCGAGGCTCGCGTAAAGGGTCTTGAGCAGTTAGCTGCATTCTTCGAGAAGCACTCGTCATATCCGGCAATTCTAAGTGGCGATATGAATGTAGAGGCGACTCACGAGGCGTTCAAGGTACTCACCTCGTCACTAATGAACAACACTCGCGACGTAGCACCTAAGGATCACACCGACCGCAACACTACCTTCAACGGATATACAGCAAGCAAGATGTCGATTATCGACCATATCTACTGTAGTAAGATACTTCAGGTTGCCGAGTATCACACCGTAAACGAGAATTACGGCGTGCCTTACATCTCGGATCACTACCCCGTATATGCAATTATCAAGATGTTGTAACGGAGTTGTTATATAATAGATATAAATATAGGGTGCTCGAGACGTCGAGCACCCTATATTTTTGAAGTAAAAAGATCTACTTTATTGCCACAGTCTCAATCTCGACCTTCGCACCGAGGGGCAGAGCTGCCACCTGGAAACATACGCGGGCAGGGAACGGCTCCGAGAAATGCTCGGCATAGACACCGTTCATAGCCTTAAAGTCGGCGATATCAGAGAGCAAAACCGTAGTCTTAACCACATCTGCAAATGAGTAGCCGGCCTCGGTAAGGATTGCATTCACATTTGCGAGCGACTGACGAGTCTGCTCCTCAACGCTCTCGGGCATTGTGCCGGTTGCGGGATTAACGGGGAGCTGACCCGAGATGTAGAGTGTTCCGTTAGCCTCTACTGCCTGCGAGTAGGGACCCACTGCAGCAGGCGCATTCTGAGCTGTAATAATTCGTTTCATACGTTTAATTTTATTGGTTTTATCACTAAATTCGTTTCGTTCACTTTACTTCACCACACCCTTATTGGATTTGCCATCGACGCAGACCGTGAGGGGCTCATCGAAGCGCACACAGCGCAGATACTCCCCATCGTAAACCGCTTCGAGTGCATCCAACCTCTCCGAGCGGAAGAATCCGCTCGCCGTAGTCGGATCGATAGTCATATAGCCGATTCCGAGCGAAGTGACATTTTGGAAGAAGTGCGTACCCTGGCTCGGTTCGACATTGAAATTGGGCAGATTACTCTCAACGATAACCTTCGCCTCCGAGATATGGGTCCACTTAACAGGCACACCAAGGAAAGGATCAGACGAGCCCCAGCGACCCATACCGACCAAAACATAACCTCGACCCTCATTACGCATCTGAACATTGAGAGCGAGCAACTCCTCGGCAATCTGCTCCGTTACAAGCGACGAGAACTTCTCGGGCTTGATGTAGATTATATCGCGGATATCGCTCATCGAGCCGACGCCAAGTGCGCTCTCGGCATAGATATAAGCGTCATCCAGAGCGACCGTCGACCAATCGAATGCACGATTGTCGCCATTATTGATAATCGGGCGAATCTGCAGAAGATTGAAGATACGACTCTCGCCACTCGGCACATCCATATTCACGGCAAACTCCACCTCCACGGGACAGCGCATCTCCTCGGCACCGAGCTTCAGGATATCGCTCACAATCTCGGCCAGCGGGAAGGTGTTGTACTTAAGTATGCTATTGAATGTTATAATCTTATGACCCTCAACGAAGGGGCTATCGCTAATGCGTTCATTCTCACGATCCCAAGTCGAGGTAATATACTTCGAATTACGAAGTTTAGACACCTGCGAGAGATCAAAGCGGCGAATATTAACCGCATCATCAGTCGATGTGCGGAAAGCCTCGGGGTTAAGGTCGAGAGCCAACACCTCGTTCTGCGTATCACGCAGAGCCAGCTCGGTAGTCGAAGTTTGCAACACCTTTTGGGGGTACTTGGGCGAAAAGCGCAGCGTACGGCCTCCGTCAACAACCAACTTACCCAGACCCATCGCCACATTACATACGCCATCCTCGGCCGCCTCATCACCAATGGGATAGTAGTTAATCGAGCGTGCCACACCCGAGAAAGTCGGCATAAAGCAACCCTCCTGCTCGGTACCGCACACCTCCTGCACCACGACCGCCATCTTCTCCTCCGAGATGAGGTTTTGCGACGATTGGATATAGGCCCTCGACTCGGCAAAGTAGACCGAAGCGTAGACGCTCTTAATCGCTTTGAAGAGCATACGCAACATACGATCCTCGTTATCGACGTAAGGGATCATATAGGTCGAGTAGATACCCGCAAAGGGCTGAAAATGCGAATCTTCGAGTTTTGACGAGCTTCGCACTGCCAACGGCGAGCGCACCGTGCGAACATAAGCTCGCAACTGATCAATCAACTCCTGTGGCAGAGTCGAGCCTACAAATTCCGAGAGAATTTCGTCGTCAGGCAACTCGTTCGATATAACATATTTAAGGCCATTCTGGCGAATAAATTTATCAAAGTAGTCGGTAGCCACTACCAGCGTTCGCGGAATCATAATACGCACATCTGAGTACTTGTCGTAGAGGTGATACTTGATGAGCATACTATTCATAAAGGCCAAGCCTCGCGCCTTGCCGCCGAGCGAGCCCTCACCCATACGGGCAAAACCGATAGCGTCGCTATAGCTTTCCGAATCGAATCGAGCCACCACACCCTGACCCAGCAGAGTACGATAGTCCTTAATAGCATTAACCAACGCTGCACGGTGCTCGGCAATAGAGGAGAAGTGGTTGTGCTTAAACTTGCGGATATGGCGTGCCAGCGGGAACAGACCACGCGAATAGAGCCACTTGGAGAGGTGATTCTGCGAGGTGTGGTAGATAAATACCTCATCGGGGATTGTAGCAATCTGCTGCTGCATCTGCATCAAATCCTTTGCACGACCAATCACCTTACCCGTACTCACATCCTTGAAGAGGAAGTCGCCAAAGCCAAACTCTCGAGTAATAAAGTCGTTCAACTCCGAAAGGAGCGTTTTGGAGTTCTTGGCAATAAATCCCACACCCAACTCCTCGGCGGTGCGGCGATACTCCACCTGCGATGACTGCAACAATATGGGCATCAACGGAATATCCTCCTTAATCAATCGACACAAGTCGATACCTGCATCGGGCTTCTCTTCGCAAGATTTATCGCCTTTATGCAGCACAAATCCAACATCCGAGATCACGCCAAGCAGATTGCTTTTATAGCGCTCGTAGAGTTCGACTGCCTCCTCGTAGTTGGTAGCCAGCAACACCTTCGGGCGGGCTCGTTTACGGATAATCTGCTGCTGTTCATTGAAGGCATCCTTCAAGAACTCGCTATTCTGCAGCAGCAGCATCTTATAGAGCTCAGGCAGATAAGTCGAGTAGAATCGGATAGAGTCCTCGACAAGCAGAATCGCCTGCACACCACCCTCCAGAATATCGGCATCGGCATTGAGTTTATCCTCCAGCAACTTAATGATGGCGATAATAAGATCGGGATTACCGTGCCAGCAGAAGATATAGTCGATACCCGAACGATCGTGATCCTCTATGCGGCGATAGATATCTTTCGAGAAGCTGGTGAGCAGCGCTACCGGAATCTGCGGATAGCGGTCCTTCACGATACGCGCAAATTCGAAAGCATCGGGCTCGCCCACGTTATACATCGTCAGGATAAAGTCGAAACGATTATCCTCGGCGAGCAGATCGAGCGCCTCGGTAGTCGAAGAGACCCTTGTCAGCGAGGGTGGGTTACTCATATTCAGCTCGATATACTCCTGATTGATCTGAGTCTCGATATGTCCGTCCTCCTCGAGAATATAACCATCGTAACTGCAGCAAACCAGCAAGATACGATGAACTCGATGCTTCATAAAGCAATATTTTCGCTGTACATCAACAGCAACCTTTTCCGAATTATCCATATAACAATGTAATAAACAGAACAAAGATAATATTTTTTGCTCGTTTTTCCCGAAAAAATTACTACTTTTGCGTTCTGAATAAAAAATTCGACACAATAGAATCATAAAATAATAAAACATTACAGACAATGGGAAGAGCATTCGAATATCGCAAAGCGCGTAAAATGAAGCGCTGGGGTCATATGGCTCGCGTATTTACAAAACTCGGTAAGGAGATTGAGATGGCAGTTAAGGCAGGCGGCTCAGATCCGTCGAGCAACACTCGTCTTCGAATCCTGATGCAGAACGCCAAGGCTGAGAATATGCCGAAGGAGAACGTTGAGCGTGCTATCAAGCGCGCAACCGACAAGGACGCTTCGGATTACAAGGAGATGGTTTACGAAGGATACGGCCCCCACGGCGTAGCATTCCTCGTTGAGACTGCAACCGACAACACCAACCGTACAGTTGCAAACGTACGTATGTACTTCAACAAGTGTGGCGGTACTCTGGGTAACAGCGGTAGCGTGGCATTTATGTTCGAGCACAAGTGCACCTTCAAGTTCGTAGCTGCTGCAGGAGTTGATCCTGAGGAGCTCGAGCTCGAGATGATCGACCTCGGCGTTGACGAGTTCTACGCAGAGGAGGACGGCATCACCGTATATGCTCCCTACGAGTCGTTCGGCGCAATCCAGAAGTGGCTCGAGGATCAGGGCTACGAGATCGTTTCGGGTGAGTCTGTACGCATCCCGACAGATCAGAAGGAACTCTCGGCCGAGGAGAGAGAGGCTGTGGAGAAACTCGTCGAGAAACTCGAGGAGGATGATGACGTTGTAAACGTCTACCACGCAATGAAGGAGGAGGAGGGCGAGGAGTAATCCAAGTCTGATCCCCTTTTTCAACAAATCAGATAAGGAGTTTGAGGATAGAGGTTTGCACCGCTCCTTAAACTCCTTTATTTTCTAAAAGCAAAAAACTATGCAGAAGAACGTAGAACAAGCAGTACAGGTACTGCGCAACGGAGGTCTGATACTCTACCCCACCGACACTGTTTGGGGCATCGGCTGCGACGCCACTAACGCTGAGGCTGTTGCAAAAATCTATGCACTCAAGCAGAGCGAGGATAAAAAGTCTATGCTGGTGTTGTGTGCATCGGCCGATATGATTGTGCGATATGTAAACAAAGCTCCGGGCATAGCATTCGAGGTATTGGAGATGTCCACAAAACCGCTCACTCTCATCCTGCCTGGTGCTGCGGGCGTAGCCTCGAATCTCATTCCGGAGGAGGGTACTCTCGGCGTACGCGTTCCCGACCACGACTTCTGCCAGCAGGTACTGCGCCGCTTCGGTAAACCGATAGTTTCGACCTCGGCAAACATCTCGGGCGAAGCTACACCGAAGAACCTCGCTGAGGTTTCACGCGAGATTATCGACGGAGTGGATTTCGTTGTAAATCCCCGCTGCGAGGGCAAGCCTACCAAGAAGCCGAGTTCGATTATCGCTTTCGGCGAGGGCGGAGAGGTAAAGATTATTCGTGAGTAGTATTTTGACTCAAGGATGAGGGGGCATTCGCCCCCTTTTTTATTTCGCTCCAGATCACAAGAATCACCCCCAAGAAGATTGCGATCGCGGCAACGATATTGGCTCGATCTATCTTTTCCTGATGGCGCAGCAGAGCCAATACCGTAGCAATCGCTGGTTGCAGATAGCGATAGAGGGCGGTGTGGACAAAGGTCAGCTTTTCAGCTCCACGATAGAGCAAAAACATCGGCAACACCGTGCCAAGAAGCAGAATATAGAGCAGTTCGGCCAGTGCCGTAATCGGCAGTTGCAGGAAAGGCGTATGGGCAATATACTTCCAGAAGAAGGGCGCCGTAATCGCCAGACCTATAATATAATACCACCCCATCACTACCAGCGTTCCGAGCCTCTCGAGCTGAGGCTTGATAATTACCGTATTGATAGCAATAGCCACCACCGCAGCCAGCACCAGAGCGTTACCATAGTTGCTACTGCCGTGCGTAAAGACAAATCCTTTATCAAAGAGTAGAATACCCGCCCCGATAAGAGCGCAGACCACACCCACAACCCTCATCGGGACAATCGGTGTATGGGTCAAGGCTCGAGCGAATACCAGCGTAAATACGGGACCGAGAGTCGAGATTGTCGAGGCGTCAATGGGATCGGTGTAGGAGGCGCCCCACAGCAACATAAACATCCATCCATAAACCACCAAAAGCGAGACCACTAAGATATTACCAAAGTCGCGCCAAGTGATGCGATACGACCGCTCGGAGAAGATTGCAAACGGCACGAAAAACATCGCTGAGGCGAGGATCTGCAACATAAATATCTGCCTGAAATCCAGAAAGTAGCGCGTCAGCGAAACAAAAAACGAAAAGTTAGCACCAAAGAGCAGATTGGCGCAAATCAAATCCCAGTTATATTGGATTTTTATCATCAAGGCCACCTATGGCAAACCTTGTTCCAAAGAGTCTTATTTCGATGAAAATTACAGATTCTCGACCTTCGTGAATCCTCGCTCGGCAGCAAGACGCTCCATCATTGCGTAGGCCTCGTCATAGTCGTTGTGAATCTCGCCGTCGAGGATTGCATTCTTGATCTCCTCCTTGATCTCGCCAATGGCACTGCAGGGAGGTATACCATAGGTTCGCATAATCACCTCGCCGGTAATCGGGGGCTGGAAGTTGCGGATGCGATCCCTCTCCTCCAGATCCTTCATCTTGCAGCGCACCAACTCAAAATTGGCCAGATATCGCTTAACCTTTGCGTCGATTCCCGAGGTGATATCGGCCTCGCACAGAGTCATCAGCGACTCCACATCATCCCCCGCCTCAAAGAGCAGTCGGCGCACCGCCGAGTCGGTAACCATATCCTCAGACAGAATTATAGGGCGCAGGTGGAGGAAGACCATCTTCTGCACAAACTTCATCTTCTCGTTCATCGGCAGTTTGAGCGAGCGGAAGATCTGCGGCACCATCTTCGAGCCTACCATCTCGTGCGAGTGGAAGGTCCAACCTATCTTCGGGTCGTAGGCCTTGGTTGCAGGCTTGGCTATATCGTGCAGCACTGCAGCCCATCTGAGCCACATATCATCACTGCGACGGGCCACATTATCAAGCACTTTGAGCGTGTGTTGGAAGTTATCCTTATGGGCGTGGCCATTGCGGCGTTCAACACCCTTTAGCTTGGCCATTTCGGGGAATATCAGCGGCAACAGACCCGTCAAATCGAGCAGCTCAAAACCTATCGAGGGGCGGGGCGAGCAGATAATCTTATTGAGTTCGGTAACGATTCGCTCCTTCGACACGATGCGGATACGTTCAGCATTGCGTTTGATAGCTTCGAAGGTCTCATCCTCAATGTCAAATCCGAGTTGTGTCGCAAATCTTACACCACGCATCATTCGCAGCGGATCGTCCGAGAAGGTAATATCGGGATCACACGGGGTGCGGATAATGCAATCCTCCAAGTCGTACATTCCCTCAAACGGATCGACCAACTCTCCAAACGAGTCGCCATTGAGCGACCAGGCCATAGCGTTGATAGTAAAGTCTCGGCGGCGCTGGTCATCATCGAGCGTACCATCCTCAACGTGAGGCTTTCGCGAATCGGGCGAATAGGACTCCTTGCGGGCCCCGACAAACTCAACCTCAAGGCCATCAGCACGCAACATAGCCGTTCCAAAGGTCTTAAATACCGACACCTTGGTCTTAAGTTCCTTGCCCAGAGCCTCTGCCACAGCAATACCACTACCCACTACCACTACATCTATATCGGTGCAAGGTCGGTGCAGGTAATAGTCACGCACATAGCCACCCACAACAAATGCCCTCACGCCCATCTTATCGACGATGCGCGAGATGCGACCAAACACTGGCAGAGAGAGAACTGAAACCACTTCGGACATAACGCAGAGTTACTATTTATCGCTCTGAGCCAGAGCTATTTCACGTTTATATAGTTGGACAGTGTTTTCGAGTCCGTAGTAGAGCGCATCGCTAATCAGCGCGTGACCGATCGACACCTCGTCACACCAAGGGATCCTCTCCACGAAATAGCGCAGATTATCCAGATTCAAATCGTGGCCGGCATTGAGCCCCAGGCCACACTCTCGCGCAGCCTCGGCAGCGGCAACATAAGGAGCAATAGCAGCCTCACGATCAGCGTGA
>JAGBVQ010000070.1 GCA_017630245.1 Alistipes sp.
CATTTACTGCTAATGCCGTTGCTCAGGAGCCAGCAAAGGCCAAGCCTAAGAAGTTCCACGGCAATCCGGACTACTACCTCGAGGTGCAGGGTACTCACCTCTTCCGCCACGCGGATAAGGCTCTTGACGAATTTCCGCCGATGGTGAATGCTTCGATTGCTCGTAAGTTGGCGCTCTTCAGCCTTGATGCTCTGCATCACGATACTCGCTATGACAACTCGGAGGCTATGCGCGAGTTCTGCAATTCGCGTATGGAGAAGGTTGTAGCCGAAGTTCAGAAGCCCGTGAAGAAGGGTTTGAAGATTTTCAGAGTCTACAACGAGGGTTTCGTTGCAAAGACCAAATCGGTGACTATTGCTTTCGACCTCGTTCGTGGAACATACCTGGCGAGACGTCAGTACGAAGGCACTGATTATCGTATCGTTACTGATGCACAGATGGAGGCTATCGTTGCGCAGTGTGACGTGATGTTCCTCTCGCATAACCACACCGATCATATTGACCGTTGGGTTATTGATAAATTTATCGCTGCAGGCAAGCCTGTTATTGCGCAGTCGGAGATCCTTCCTGGAGTCGAGGGCGTGAGCCATTGGCGTACTGAGGGTGGTATATATGACTCTGAACTTGAACTGAAGAATGGCGAGAAGTTGCAGGTGAAGATCTTCCCCGGCTATCAGCGTCCGTCATTGAATAACGTTCCTGTTATTACCACTCCTGAAAAATATACCATCAGCCACACAGGCGATCAGCACGACCGCAAGTCTACAGCAGATTGGATTGCAACTGTTAAGGATAATGCGCCGAAGATTGATGCGCTGATTATCAACTGTTGGACTAATGATATCTTGAAGACTTTGAAGGGTTTTGATGCTCGCTATGTCTTCACTGCTCACGAGAATGAGATGGGTCACTCGATTGATCACCGCGAGGCATATTGGCTTACTTACGATAAGTTAAAGAGCACGGAGTATCCCTATATCGTAATGGCGTGGGGAGAGTGGTTCTCGCTTAAGTAACACTTCGGTTACAATACACAAAGGGCTGCCTGAGAGTTCAGGCAGCCCTTGTTGTTATGTTGATACGTTAGCTTATTTCTTGAGCTTGATAAGGAAGAATGGCGTCATCTCGCTATATTTGGCATTCTGGAAGGTGCGCTTGCCCTGCTTTTGAATTTCGCCCTTGACTGTGCCAACGATATTCATCTGCCAGGTAGGTGCCCACTTTCTCTTTAGTTGCGACTGCAATAACGAACCGTTAATCCTGATATGGATTAGCTTCTCGTTCTCGTTGGGCGCAATCGAGATCGGCTCCAGAGAGAATAGACTATTCTTCTTGCCGAGGATAAGCTCGATATTCTCATTAAATCCCGGATCTCGGTCAATCAGCACCTTAATGGGGATAACCTCATCCTTTGCTGTGATGTGTAGCACCTTCGTGTGGTCAAAATCGAGCGATAGACGATAGGGAGAGGCCTCCACAACATCCAGCGTTAGCTCCGCTGCCTGAATATGGTGGGTGTAGTAGAATGCCTGCATCATATTATCTACGGGCAATACATCGACCTGCTCACGACCTTTTTCGCTTGGGTAATCAAACTTTATCTCAATGGGGAAACGTTTAACCTCAGCACCTTTGGGTGCGGTGAGAGAGAACTCCCACGCTTTGCCGAGATGTGTCAGATTGCTGGTGGTGAAGCCCTTGGGTAAGCCAATGATTTCCAGACGAGCAGGCCTTTTGGCCTTGCCGGCAACATCTACGCGGAACGAAGCCGTTCCGCCCGATGGAATGGAGATGTTCGCGGGAGAAACAAAGGCATTGAATGTCGGCATTTGGTCGTGACGCTGCAGCAGGAAGTGGTAATCACGACCGAAGCCTCGGTGAAGATCCTCCACCTCGAGAGTCATCTCGCCGCTCATCTTCGGTGTATATTTCAATACGGGATCGGCGTGGAAGGTCATCAAGCCTTGCAACGGATCTTCCGTATCGTCAGCCTCAGCAACGACTCTGCCATACTTGTCGCGCAGACGCATTACGCCATCGATTCTAGAGCCGTTTCGGCGACCTATAAGCTCGATGATAAGTTGCTCGCCCATAGTCGCATCGACTTTGTAGCGCTTGATTTTCGAATCAGCAGTGAGCGAATCGGCAATGGCAGTGGTTGTGGTCAGCAGAGCGCCGGTTTCGGGTGATTCGATCAGCGTTTTGCTCCTCGGCACAGCATAGAACGCTACGGTGTTTGATGTGCCTATGTCAGAGGTGTAGGATATGTGGTTATAGCCCTCCTTCTTGGTTTTGATAGTCTCCTTTGTAGAGCTGAGATTTGCGCCTTCCAATACCTGCTTGACCTTTTTACCTGCAACTCCATAGGCGGGATAACGGCCTGTTACGTAGGGAATTACTCCAAGTTGTATGCGGTATGTAAAATCTTGACGACCACGGAATATCGCATCGTGTATCATCAAAGTATATTGGTCGTCTTGTGGCAGAGTTGTGATAATTAGCGGGTCTACATTGTGGTGATTATCATCCGAATAAGCCACCTCTTTGCCCTGTGAGTCTACAATTTTGATAACGGGTTGAAACCAGCCCGGAACTGCGTCGGCGATGTAGGGTACAAGTCGTCGGCCCATAACCGAGGCAACGATCTTCTCGCCCTTGTGACCTGTAAATTTGAAGTAATCGATACCACCCGGAGTCACTTGTCCGCAGAGCACTGCCGGAAGGGTTGAAACAATATCGGGTCTTATGAGTTTCGACTTCTTGCTCTCAAGGAAATTTGGGTACGAAGCTACCTCAAACGGCAGCATATTCGATACACCACGAGCACCCTGTAGGCGCAGATCGTAGACCCCGCACGGAACATCTGCAGGGATTGTGATGCGGATTTTTATTCGGTCAGCAAGTTGCGGACTACTCTCGTCGGTGAGACGTTTACGCTTCTTGACCTCCGAACTCTTCTCTACAAAGGGTACCAACTCTCCTTTGATGTCGGGATGACTGAAGATAACCTTTGTGGATTTGTTGATATTCAGACCTCCTGCTTCGATCTCGACAGTTGTGCCAACCTGGCCACCGGCAGGGTAGAGATAACCCAGCGAGAGCTTCTGTGCATAGATAGGCGTAGCGAACAGAAGGCACAAAATAGCTAGAACGATATGTTTACTTCTCATAATCGGGCTTTTTAACATCAATAATCTCATACAATAATCCGTGGCTCTTCTTCTCGTTAAGTAGCGACGGCAGTATCGGCAGGTTGCCCTCCGAAACGTGAGGCAGTGTGCCGTATGGATCGATTCCCATTAGTAGGTATACAGTGCCAATCAGGTCGCACGGAGCTACGGGACGCTCGATAACCTTCTCGCCTGTTTTGTCGGTCTTGCCGAGCACCTTACCTCCCTGGAAACCGCCACCTGCGACCAGATAGCTGAATGCAGCGCCGAAGTGAGCACGTCCTCCATTCCACGGGGCCTCCCACAAAACTTTCGGAGAGCGACCGAACTCGCCACCGCAGAGCACAATAGTGCTGTCGAGCAATCCTCTCGCATCCAGATCGGCAATCAGAGCCGAGAGCGCACGATCCAGATTTGGGAGCATTGCATCCATCTTTTGGAAATGTTTCTTGTGAGTATCCCAACCTGTTGTGCGTACGTTGATGAACGGCACTCCTGCTTCGACAAGCTTGCGAGCTACAAGACAAGATTGTCCAAGGCGATTCTTGCCATAACGCTGGCGCACCGAGTCGGGTTCGTTGGCAAGGTTGAAGCACTCGCGACTCTCGCCCCAAATAAACTCCATATTAACGCCTCTTAGCGAGTCGATCTTCTCCTTATCCATCGGCATACTCTCAAATCCATTGAGCAGAGCCATACGACTATCCATTCTCTCGCGGCTGATAAACTTATTGACCAGACCTTCAACCTCGTAGACTTTGGTCTCGGGACGTCCGCCGGTATCGAACGATTTGTACTCGTTACCCAGAAATCCGCCTTCGTTGAAACGGCTATTGGCTCCCGTTACGGAGATGTAGCAGGGGAGAATACCCTTGTAGGTATCTCGTTTCATATACGAAATAACCGCACCGAATGAAGGGTATACCACAGCTCCACCCGAAGTGTCACCTGTAATCATTGCGTAGTGTCCCGTTTCGTGAGCGTTGCTACCGTGCGTGAGGCCGCGAACAAGGGTGTACTTGTCGGCCATAGTTGCCAATTGAGTCATCTTTTCGCCGAGTTCAATGCCCTCGACATTACTCTTGACAGTGCCTTTGTAGTTACCTGTGTAGTTTCGGCCCGCTGCAGGCTTAGGGTCGAAGGTGTCTGTCTGTGCCGGACCACCATCCAGATATACAAGAATTACCGATTTTGCTCTCTGGGCATTGGCCACAAACGAGAGGCTTAGCAGTAGAATCAATGTAAGATATAACTTTCTCATAGTGTGGCAAATTAGTGGTTGTAGAGGAATTCGTTACTATTTAACTGAGTCCACATAATATCTATAGCTAACTCCATCATCGAGAGATTGTTCTTCTCCATATGTTCGCGATAGAGGGCAATCTCCTGCTTTGTCGCTCGGCGAGAGAGTGTTCGCAATGTGATGGTGCTTGCAAGGTGAGGGATACCCTTGCTATTCTCGCCAATCCACTTAATGAACGAACTCTTGCGTATACGCTGCTCAAGCTCCGATGAGTTCATAAGGTAGAGTAGCTGGCGAGAGGTTATGGCGTTATTGCGCTGGCTCTCCAACGATACATCGCGCGATACTTTGCCGAAGAGTTCGAGTTCGGTCGATGATACCGTTGCATCGCCCAGGTGGGTGGCCCTTGTTGCCGGTGGATAGTAGGTAAAGGGTTCGGGTACGCGGCTGCTGTAGGTGCTCCAGCTTCCTAAAGATGAGGATATGGCATCGATGATAACCTCCGCAGGTAGTCGCTGCGGCTCATACTCGCCCTCGGGTGCGGTTTTAGAGTTGAACTTGTCCGAGAGGAGAATCTTCTTCATCAAGGCTCGCATATCGTAGTTGCTGTCGATAAAGTAGTCGGTAAGTTGTTTGAGTAGTTCGGGATCTGACGGGAGGTTATCCTCTCTCCAATCGTCGGGCTCATTAACAATACCTTTGCCGAAGACCCAGTACCACATTCTGTTTACCATCACCTCGGCAAAACGTCGGTTTTGGGGTGAGGTAAGCCAATTAACATACGCCTCTCGCCAATCACTATCCTCGCTCAAACCGAATGTGGTGCCGTCACTGAGGGTGATCTGCTCCCACGGGGCCGCCTTGTGGTAATCGAGGTAGATAATCTCCTCCTTCCACTCCTTGGTTGATTTGAACTTTATCTGCGAAAAGCAGATGTGGCCATTGTCGGTGCAATTGCGATTGCCGAGGAATAGAAGGTTTATGTTGGCATAGAAGTTCTTAGCCGAACGTTTTTGGAATCCGCGATAGAAGTTTGCGGCAGGCGAACGGAAGTTACTACCCTCAGAGAGTAGCAGGTCGCGCACCATCTTGTTGTATGGTACATTATTGAGCAACTGCTCATATATCCAGCGGTTATAGGCCTGGACACCATTAGGCCACAGATTGCTCGGGAATTCGGATTTGATACGCAGAATGTCACCCCAATGCATCTGCATATACTTAATTGCAAGGTCGCTTTCCAACAGTGTGTCAAGGAGCGCCTCGCGCTTGTCGGGATCGCGGCTGTCGAGAAATTGCACACAGCTTTTGGCCTGTGGTAAGGCTCCTGTAACCGTAAGATAGGCGCGTCGCAGAAAGATCTCATCACGACACTTCTCCGAAGCGATGGCCTGCATTGCGGGAAGTAGCAGACACGCTATAAATACCCAAATTTTTCTCATATTTTAGTTGTTAAAATTCCCTCTATTTCAACCAGAAGTTCACTTCTGCATACATCAGCAACGCTGTATAGCGCCGATACGTTCGGCCATCGCTGCTCAACGACAGATTGTACCTCCTCGTAATCTTTAGCCTCCTTTATGTAGACGTGTATTTTGGCATACTCCAACTCGTAAGGCTTGCAACCACATCTGACAAGGTTATCTGGCGATACGAGTTGCTCAATATTTTCGAGAGTCTGGATTGTTTGCACTCCGGCGGAGTGGGCTTCTACGCTCTTTTCGCCCCTGATTGCAGCCGTGCCCGACACGAAGCAGTAAGTACCCCTCTCGGTCTCGATAACTTTGGCTCGCTCGAATTTAGGTGTGCTCTTCGGTGCATTAGCCTCCTCGTCAATAAGCACCTGCTTGGAGTAGGCGTGTGCCGCCACCTGTAGTGGATTGTCGATGGGGTAGATGTGGCCCGCTCTCTTGTATGCAATCACGCCTACGATTATTCCCTCGCCCTCGCTGCCAATACCGGTCGCTGCGGGGTAGCCGTTATGCCACAACCCTGTGCTATAGAACTCTGTGCGAGCATCGTTAAACTCCTGATAGTTCTGCTTACCGTCTCGATGCGCAACGATGTTTCCGATATAGTTCCATTGGCGGACAATATCATCAACAGAAAATCCGTGCTCCGAGAGCAGACTCTCCAATCGGCCAAAGACCTCACGACTCTGCTCCTTGACATTTGCCGAAAAATCTGTAGCGGGGATTCCCTCCACGAATAACATAGACTCCTGCGAGCTCTCGATGACACCGAAACAGATGCCCCCTTGCTCTTCGATGAGTATATTCTCGGGCTCGTCCAGAGTGTAAATATCAATCGAAAGTCCACCTTTGGGGAGTATTGGTTGGGGGATAAGGGTTATGGGAACACAATATTGCAGAGCGTTATAAATTTCAGATTTAACAATGCTGAGTAGGTCGTGGTACTCGAGATCCTCGCTCGTGCCGCAACAGACAATGCCGCATATCCTCCCTTTAGGAACGCACTCCAATACTTGCGTAATGCCATTAAAATTGGCATCGCTCAAATCGATAATTGCCGAGTGTATACGAAGTCCCATAATCTCCTTGATATAATTACATCTATATCTATAACGAAGTTACAAATAAAAAGTTAAAAGTGGAATAATCCCTATTAAATAATTTTTGCTATTTTTGTAAGAGTTAATAATAAAACTGCAATGAGAAAGATATTCAAAAATCTTGGTTGGTGGATTCTCGTGGCTATGGTTGCGGGAATCGTTGTGGGTATTGTTATGGGGGAGCAGGCTGCAATTTTCGCTCCGCTCGGTACGCTTTTTATCCAACTTATTAAGATGTTGGTTGTGCCTCTGGTCGGCATATCCATAATTTCGGGAGCAGCGTCGCTTGGTAGTTCTCGCTCGGCAGGCAAAATCGGAGTGGTGAGTATCTCCTATATTTTGCTGACCACGGTTGTTGCGGTGGTTATAGCAATCCTTGCCGGTCTGATATTTAAGCCCGGTGCGGGTCTGGGTGCTGATGGTGTAGCCTCGATACTCTCTTACGCTTCAGCCGAGCAGGGTACACCCTCTTCGCTCTCATTTTGGGATACGGTTATCGGTATGATCCCCGAGAATCCCATAAAGGCATTTGCTGAAGGTAATATATTGCAAATCATTGTCTTTGGTCTGGTGCTTGGATTTGGTGTTGCATCTATCGAGGAGCGCAAACGAGAGAAGGTTATAAAGGGACTGAACTACCTGCTGGAGGCATTGATTTGGTGCATTGGAAAGGTTATGTTGGTAGCTCCGATTGGAGTCTTTGGTCTTATGGCTGAGGCGATGGGTACCTTTGGTTTTGATGTGCTGATTAAGGTCGCAAATCTGTTATGGGTTGATCTGGTTGCAGTCTTTGTTATGGGTCTTGTGGTCTATCCGCTGACGGTTGCTCTCTTCTCGAAGGTGAGTGTCAAGGATTTTTTCAAGGCGATGATTCGACCTCAGATCGTGGCATTCTCGACCGCCTCGTCGATGGCTACGCTTCCCGTGACAATGAAATCGTGCGAGGATATGGGTGTGTCGAAGCAGGTATCTGGATTTGTTGTGCCGTTGGGTGCAACGATCAATATGACCGGTAACGCAATCTACTACACTCTTGTTGCGATATTTTTTGCGCAGTTCTACGGCATTGAGCTCTCTCTGGCAAGCTATGTAGCAATTACGGTTACGGCATCGCTTGGTAGTATCGGTCAGGCCGGAGTTCCGGGTCCGACATTGATGGTTGTGGCGGTGCTTGTTGCTGCAGGTATACCCATCGAAGGATTGCCTCTGCTCTATGCACTCGATCGTATATTCGATATGATTCGTACCGTTCTCAATATCACGGGCGATGCAGCTTGTGCTGTGGTAACCGAGAGGGTAGCAAGATAAGAGAATCTCATAGCCGATGTATAACCGTTACGAGGCATTTGCGTTGCAAATACCTCGTTTCGGAAGTGGCGGCTCGGATACAAAATAAGAGATTCAATGCAGAGCATAAACAAAAAAAAGAGAAAAGACCACATTTTGAGTAAACTCAAGTGGTCTTTTCTCTTTTTTTTATCCGTTCTTCGAACGATCTTTTATTTTGTATCGCTCGCCTGCGGAATCCGTTGAGCTGCCGGGACTCGAACCCAGAACGACAGAACCAAAATCTGCTGTGTTACCATTACACCACAGCTCAATCCGATGCTCGAAAGCGGTGCAAAGATATTATTTCTTTTTCGAAATCACAAATTTTTGAGAGAACTATTTTGTGCAGCCTCTGCGATAAGTTTTTACTTTACCGCAACAATCTTGCCCAGGCGTACATACCATAGATAACCCTCGATCGTAGAGTAGCCAATGCGCGAGAGCAACGACATATAGTCGAGCACCTGCTGCTTGTGAGAATCTTGCTCTTTCTCGCCAAATTTATAGTCGAGCACAACAACCCTGCGACCCTTGATCATTACACGGTCGGGACGGCGCACGGGCTCGCCGTGCGGAACCAGAATTTCACTTTCGTTACGTACTTGGCTCCATTCGTCGCTAAACCACTCGGCAATAGTGGGATTCTCCAGCGCTTTATCCACCTCATTCTGTAGACGCTTGCCTTCGGCGGGAGATATGGCTGCATCGCGCACCATCTGCTCGATACTTAGGTAGATATCCTCCTTGCATTTGGCCTCTGCAAAGACGCGATGCATCAAAATACCGAAGTTGCGGGGCGAGAGTTCCACTCTCTCATCATCTTCGAAATAGCGTTGCGAGGGTAGGCGTAGACGCATATCTGCTACGCAGGTATTGTAGTTGCCAACGGTGTAATGCAATGGAGGATTCTCCACGCTTTTGCGAGCGCAAGGACCTAACTCCTCTCCGAACTCGTAGCACTTAAATCCCAGTGCATCGAGCTTGCTCTCTGTGCCATTGAGGGTTGTGAGAAGTAGTTTTCCTACGGTGTTATTTTGCAGACCTTTAATAGGAGGAGCCGGTATAAATATATGCAACGACTCAGCTGCGCGGGTCAGCGCAACATATAGCAAGTTGATGTTGTCG
>JAGBVQ010000071.1 GCA_017630245.1 Alistipes sp.
AATACGATAAGCAAAACTTCCATTGCTCGACATTTTCAGTCGGCTTAAGTTGGAGTCACAGCAACAGGCATTGTTCCGGATTTGCACCGGATTCCCTTTTCACCTCTCGTGACGCGCGGTCCGTAAAGGCTCCTTGTGCGACAACAAAGGTAGATAAAATTTTACTAACGGCAAGAAAAATTATGAGAATTTTCGGGGATTTTATATCTTTGTGAACGATACCTATATTAAATAAAATAGAACAAGATATATGAAACGTAAACTCTTTCTGACTCTGCTTCTTTGCGGATTTATATTTACGGCACAGGCCGATGAGGGAATGTGGCTTCCGAGCCTTATCTCGTCGCGAATTAAGGATATGCGCTCGAAAGGTTTTCGCCTTACCGAAAAGGATATCTATGACATTAACCGCGCTTCGCTCAAGGATGCTGTGGTGCTCTTTGGTCGTGGATGTACGGGCGAGTTGATCTCGTCGGAGGGTCTGCTGCTGACCAATCATCACTGTGGCTACGGAGCAATTCAAGCTCTTTCGTCGGTTGATCACGACTATTTGACATACGGATTCTGGGCGCAGTCGCGCCAGGGCGAGCTGCCGTGCGAGGGGTTGGAGGTGTCGTTCCTCGTGCGAATGGAGGAGGTCACTGACCGTATCGCTGCGGGCGAGAGCGAGAGGGATATTATCGCTGCTGCACGCCGAGAGGGTAAGGGTTTCTATGCCCAGATCGAGAATATGTACTACGGTAATCAGAAGTTCCTCTTCGTCTATCGCCGCTTTACAGATGTGCGACTTGTTGGCACGCCTCCCTCGGCAATTGGTAAGTTTGGTGGCGATACCGACAACTGGATTTGGCCACGTCATACGGGTGACTTCTCGGTATTCCGCATCTATGCCGGAGCCGATAATGAGCCAGCCGACTACTCGCCACAAAATAAGCCCTACCACCCCAAGCGCCACTTTCCCATCTCGACCAAGGGCGTTAAGGAGGGTGACTTTACGATGATTTACGGATTCCCCGGCAATACGCAGGAGTATGTTATCTCGGATGCGGTGGATTATATATATAATGTATCCGACCCGATGAAGATTGCCCTGCGCACCGCTCGCCTTGATATTATCACAAAGGCTCAGGAGAGCGATCCCAAGATTCGTATCCAGTACGCCGCAAAGCACGCCTCGATTGCCAATGCGTGGAAGAAGTGGCAGGGCGAGGTGTTGGGTATTAAGCGTCTGGGAACTCTCGAGAAAAAACGTGCTTATGAGCGAGATTTTGCAGCCTGGGCAGCCGATAAACCGCAGTATAGCCACCTGCTCGACTCGATGCGTGCGGCATACAACCGTAACCGCGAGCCCTACTACATTGGCGAACTCTATGCCGAGACGGTGCTGACACTCGAGTTGCCGAAGATGGCGGCAATGGCAGCAGCGGGTAAGGATGTGGCCAAGCTGTATAAGGATTTTAATCTCGACATCGACCGTGCTCTGGCCAAGGCTATGCTTGCCGAGTTTGTGAAGCGTATGCCCGAGGGTAAGCTCCCCGCAGCATTAGAGGCGAAGATTTCGCAGTTCGGCTCGACCGATACCTATATAGATTATATATACGACAACTCGAAGTGTAGCGTTGAAGCAACCGCTTCGCAGTGTGGTAAGGAGGACCCTGCAGCGGAGTTTTACGCTATTGCTCGCGAGGAGTATCCCGTAAAGTATCGCGTGCGTAATTTGAGCAATCTGGCCGATATCCAGCGCTGGTATCGCCCCTATATGAAGGCTCTGATGGAGTGGGATACCAAGCGAAGCTTCTACCCGGATGCAAATCTTACCCTGCGCGTGGCTTATGGTTCGGTGGCGGGATATGAGTATGCTGATGGTGAGTGGCACTATCCGCAGACCACCATTGACGGTATTATCGCTAAGGATAACCCCGAGATCTATGACTATAACGTACCGCAGACCCTGCGCGATATCTACCAGAACAAGGATTATGGTCGCCACGGCATTGAACTTGGAGGTCGCCAGACGGTGCCGGTTTGCTTCCTTGCCACTAATCATACTACGGGCGGCAACTCGGGCTCGCCGATTATCAATGGCAAGGGCGAGCTTATAGGTATCAACTTCGACCGTACTTGGCGCTCGACAATGAGCGATGTGGAGTTCGATCCTTCGATCTGCCGTAACATCTCGGTGGATATTCGCTATGTGCTTTTTGTGATCGATCGCATCGGTGGAGCCTCCTATTTGCTCGATGAAATGACCCTGAAATAGCGGTTTACAGCAAAAAAGTGATATTATTGTAAAAAAAAGTGCGAAAAGTTTTGCAGTTTGTAAAATAGTGTCTATATTTGCACACCCAAATCGGGAAAGGCCCAGGTGGTGGAATTGGTAGACACGCTACTTTGAGGGGGTAGTGGACATTAGTCCGTGTGAGTTCGAGTCTCGTCCTGGGCACAAAGAAGAATCCAAATCAGATTCTTCTTTTTTTATTCCTCTTCATTCTCGTATTTTGATTTTATTTCGTATCTTCGCTGAAAATATCGTAAAACTGAATCATTATGGAATTTGAAGGTATAGTTTATAAAATTTTGCCCGCTACGAGTGGTACCTCGGCGCGAGGAAATTGGACACGTCAGGATGTTGTATTCGAGTTGCCGCAGGAGTTCTCGCGCAAGATATGCGTGACATTCTTCAACAAGGCGCAGGAGGTGGCGCAGTTGCACGAGGGTCTGGCGTGTCAGGTCTCGGTGAATATCGAGTCGCGCGAGTTTAATGGCCGTTGGTATACCGACGTTAGAGCTTGGAGAGTGCAGCCTAAGGTTGCCGAAGCTCCCGCCGCAGAGTCTGCAATGCCCTCGATGCTACCGATTATGGAGGAACCGTCGTATGCTGCAGCGCCCGCAATGGCCGAGGTTGACGATCTTCCGTTCTAAATTTTGTTATGATGACTCTTATTGAGCAGATAAGAGTGGCGTTGGCTCGAAAAATCCGGTTTTCTCTTACAGAACTGGATTTTTTTTGTAATTTTGTAATATCTGGTTATTATGGTTTAATCTAAAATATGAGTTATGAAGAGATTTATCTATTTCCTACTATCTATTTTAGGACTTCCGTTGGCCTCTTGTGGAGATTGGAACTTAAAGGATGCTTATGGTACTCCTTATGTAAATTTCAATATCAAGGCACGTGTTGTGGATGGCGCGGGTAAACCAATTAAGGGTATTCAAGCACAGGTGGAGTACGATAAAACCAATAGTGATGCGAAGGGAAACATCTTGCTGCGAACTCAACCTCATGCTGTTCCTGAAAGTTTGCAGATTCGTTTTGAGGATGTGGACGGAGCCGATAACGGAGGCGAATTTGCTACTCGTGAGGTGTTTGTCGAGGATGTCGATGCTGTGAAGACGGGCGATAAATCTGGTAATTGGCATTGGGGCGATTATGAATTTAATCTTGGCGATGTCGAGATGACTCTCGATGGCGAGGAGTAGCCTGCTATTTAATATCTATTATGGGTAAATCTCTATCGCTGCGTAAGAGATTAGTGCTGAAACTCTACAATCGACTGCGTAAAATACACGTAGAGGAGCGGACTCTCAAGACTCTGTTTTGGGAGTGTACCTTGCGATGCAATCTGCAATGCCGCCACTGTGGCAGCGATTGCCGTGTGGAGGTGGCGACTCCAGATATGCATGCGGATGACTTCTTCAATGTCCTCGACAATCAGATTACTCCTCACGTCAATCCCAATGAAGTCTTGGTTATTCTCTCAGGTGGAGAGGTTTTGGTGCGCAAAGATATCGAACAAATAGGACTCTCGCTATACCATAGGGGCTATCCCTGGGGGTTGGTGACTAATGGTATGGCACTTACACGCTCGCGTTTTGAGTCGCTGCTTGATGCTGGTATCCACGCAATGACTATATCTCTGGACGGATTTGAGGAACACCATCGTTATATTCGAGGTCATCGAGACTCCTTCCAACGTGCGGTGGAGGCTATCAGAATGGTGGCGGAGGATGGCTCTCTTGCTTGGGATGTGGTGACGTGTGTTACACCTGCATTGCTGCCCCGATTGGAGGAGTTCAAAGAGTTTCTATATGATTTAGGCGTGCGTGAATGGCGACTATTCTCGATATTTCCGCATGGTCGCGCTGCCGAAGATGCCTCGTTGCAACTCTCGGATGAGGAGTATACCGATATGATGCAGTTTATCGAGCAGTGTCGCAATGAGGGCAAAATCGCCACCTCATATGGATGCGAAGGGTTCTTGGGTGGGTACGAATTGGCTGTTCGCCCCACTCCGTTTGAGTGTAATGCCGGTGTTAATACCGCCTCTATCCGTGTGAATGGGGATATATCAGGATGTACGAGTGTCCGTGCGAACTTTACGCAGGGTAATATCTATCGCGACAATTTTTGGGATGTGTGGCAAAATCGATTTGAAAAGTTTCGTAACCGTGCCTGGGCTCGCAAGGGACAGTGCGCCGAGTGTGCTATGTGGCAATACTGCGAGGGTAATGGTCTGCACCTCTACGATGATGACGAGAAACTGATGGTGTGCCACTATAATCGCCTGACGAGATAATTCGCTTTGTTGGCTAATCGTCGTAAAAAATGCCACAGCCAATCGGCTGTGGCATCTCTTTTATCGAGAGTATTGGATTACTTCCACGAAACCTCGAATGAGGGGTGGTCATTGTTGCCGTACCACATATTCAGAATGGTAACCTTAGCCTTCTCCTCCTTGTTCGAACGTTTGAACGAGAGTGCGCCCTGTGCATTGACGATATACTTGTTGCCTCCAACCTGGATGTAGTAGGGGAGTGACGAGTTGTTTCTTACGGTAATGTAGTGATCTTTTGAACCTGTGCGCTGTAGCTCGAAGCTTACACTAGCATCGAAGAGAGCCTTGAGCAGGGGCTCGCGACCGATAAGGTTATTGTTGCAGTATGCAATGGTGTTGCCCTCCTTCAGTGCCTTGTGCAGAGATGCCTCGGTGCACTCCTCTGCCAAGATGAGGGTCATATTGCGGTAGCGGGGAATCTCGAAATCTCTGGGATGACCATATTTCCAGCTTACATACTCGTGAGCATCGCTATTTCCGCATGGAGTGTAACCGCCGGCGATGCAGTGGGTAATCAGATGCTGCCAAATACGAACGTGGTTTGCAACCTCGACACCATCAATCAGACCCTTTGCATAGAGATCATTGGTGAACGGTGTGATGTGGTTGGGTGTGTTCTTGTCGTATGAGGGGTGGTTGTGGATGATGAATGCACCCTGTGCACGAGCATTGCGGATAGTCTGCTCGAGGTTGGGATCGTAGATCTTGTTATTGTCGGTGGTGAAGAGCGCATTATAGTCGCCGAGGTTCGAGCGGGTAATCTCCACACCTTTGATTACGAAAATACCATAGTCGCGAGCCTTCTTGATAGCCAATTCAGGTGAGATGTTGAAATCAACCAACAGACCGTGAGCATCGGGATCGGTCTTCAAAACGTTTGTGTTTACAGCCTTGCCGGAGCGTAAATCCTCGCGGATGTAGTCCTTCATATACTTAAACATCTCGCGCTCGATGCGGCGATACTCCATGTGATCGGTGATGGCGATGATATCCAAACCATCCTGCCAAGCCTCGATAACACGCATCTCGGGAGTAACATCACCGTCGGAGTAGATGGTGTGGAGGTGTAGGTCTGATTTGTAAACATTCAGTCCATTAACCTTTGGAATGATAATTTCAGTGCGCTCGGTATCTCTGGCGAAGGGCTGCTCGAGCACATTCTGAGCCGAAGCGGTTGTTGCAATAGCTAACGAAGCGATTGCAAAGAAGAATTTCGAAAAGTTTTTCATATACATTTTGTGTTAGTTGTGTTTGCTGATGCAAATATAGCAATTTTCTCCATATATAATATATATAGGTATACTATTTTGGGCATATT
>JAGBVQ010000072.1 GCA_017630245.1 Alistipes sp.
GACTCTGCGCAGCATCAACCTTACGCACAGCATCGGCGGCCGTACCCACCTCACGCACCGTCACACGACCCGTCGTTGCCGTTGAGTCATTAAGCTGAGGTTCAGAGAGTTTAGCTCTAAAATTCTCGATCTTCTGAGCAGATGCGCTGCCAAAGGCAAGGAGCATCACTACCAATAATACAAACCTTCTCATCTTTACCAACTTTTACTTCACCAGGGCCTTTATTGCATCCAGCGAGATTCCCATCTTCTGCAGCACCTCGCGCAGAGGTATGTTTTCTTCACGGATATGTTTATTGAAGATACCGCCCTTCGCATCGGCATCAATCGTAACGGTTATCTTCTCAATCTCGCCACGCAGGATTTTTGACCATATTCCGTAAGCCACAATCGGGCTCGAGAGGTTGAGCGCAACGGGGACTCTGACGCTCGACACAACTCGCTTGGGCACATCGACCTCACCGGTCAGCTCCAGCGCACAAATCTTTGAATCTCCGTAATTTAGAGATATCTCACCACGAGTGAGTTTGACATTCGAACCAAGCCCGTTACTCACCGACAGGAGCAGATCGCCCGCCAAACCTTTACCGTGCTCAAAGCCCTCAAACTTCTCGATACTGATCGTGCCCTTCTCGCTGGCCGGCGGCAACTTCTCTCCCTTCTTACACGAAGTGACGCCCATCATTAGGGCGAGGCACATCATAACTACTACAAAAAATCTCTTCATCGTTCAGCCGTATAAATTTGCGCAATGCCGAAACTCTGGCTTCGCGCCTTACAACTCTTAAATCCCACCTCACGCAACATCTCCATAAATCGCTCGGGTGCAGGGAACTCATCCACCGACGAGGGGAGGTAATCATACGCCGCTCCATCACGCGAAATAAGTCGTCCGATAAATGGCAGCACCTTGTGCGAATACCAGCGGTAGATCGCGCCAAAGATGCGACTACGAGGGGTCGAGAACTCCAATATAACGATCGTTCCGCCCTCCTTTATTGTGCGGTGCATCTCGCGCAGACCCTGCTCCAGATTCTCGAAATTACGCACTCCAAAGGCCACCGTTGCCACATCCACACTGCCATCCGCCACGTCGAGATGCTCGGCATCGCCCACCGATAGCGAGATTCGCTCGCTCATTCCGCGTGCAGCCACCTTCTCGCAAGCGATCGCCAACATCTGCTCCGAGAGATCCACTCCGTGGATCTTGCAATCCGTAATTTTACGAGCCATCGCAATGGCCAAATCGCCCGTACCCGTAGCTACATCGAGGATGTGACCGGGGTGCAAACGGCGCACGATACGCACAACTCTGCGACGCCACAAACGGTCGATATTGATCGACAGGATATGGTTCAAACGGTCGTATGTAGGCGCGATATTATCGAACATATCGCGAACCTGCTCCTTCTTGGAATCTTCCTGATTATATGGTTTCATAGCGACAAAGGTAGCAATTTTTTGGTTAATTGGTAACTATTTGTCGCTTTACTCGTAGCGCATAGCCTCTTCGGGCTTGATCGAGGCGACAATTCGGGTGGGAAGCACCAGTAACAAGACGATAACTGCCAGCACTCCGACATTGAGTCCCACCAGCCACCACCAATCGAGCGAAATCGGAACCTCCGAAACCATATATCCCGACGAGTCGAGCCTCAGCAGGTGGGTCCATCGCTGCAGCAGACAGAGCCCGATGCCGACCAGATTACCCCACACCATTCCTCGACCAACGAGGAAGGTTGCGCGATAGAGAAAGATGCGTTGCAGCGAGCCATTATCCATTCCGAGAGCCTTCAGCACGCCAACCATTCGCGTACGCTCCAAGACCAGAATCAGCAGTGCCGAGATCATATTAAAGAGCGCTACAGCAATCATTATAACAATGATAACCAGCGCATTAACATCGTGAGTCTTCAGCCAGTTAAACATCAAACTATAGAGTTGCTTAACGCTCATCGCCATAAGATTGGCCGCCTCGTCGCCACCCCTGAAGAGCAGCTCCATATTTACCTGGTCGGCAAACTCCTCGACCCACGAGAAATCCTCGACCATAATCTCATATCCCGATATTGTACGCTCGCCCCAACCCGACAGACGTTGCACATTGCGTATATCGGTCAAGGCAAAGCCTTTATCCATCTCGTCCATACCGGTCGCAAAGAGGCCACAGATCTTAAATCTGTCGCGGTGTGGCAGCGCATCCTCCTCGACAAAGAGCATCTCCACGCGATCGCCCACCGCAAGATCCAGGCGGTCGGCAACAACCTTCGGCAGGAGCAGATCTTTATATCGAACCTCCTCGCCCACTCGCGGCATCTCGCCCTCAACAAGTGCATCGGCAAAGAAGGAGCTGTCGTAGTCGCCACCCACACCCTTCAACACAATGCCGGCAACACCCTCGTCACTCTTGATAACGCCACCCTTAAGGGCATAGACACTCATCGATCGGAATCCCTCAACCGAGCGCAGCAGCAACTCGACACTATCACTACGCTCAATGGGCGAAGACTCCAATGAGTTTACCCCACGAACATAGGTCACCTGAACGTGAGAGGTGAATCCCGAGATCTTGCGCGAAATCTCACGCTTGAAACCCATCACCACCGCCATCGTAAGGATCATCACGGCGAGTCCGATAGCCACCGAGATGGTAGCGATTCGCACCATCACGTTAGGGCGTGCCGAGGAGGCGGAGTGGGCCGTGCGGTCGGCTATAAAGTATTCGAGATTCATCTTCTTTTTGTTCGGGTTTTATCGAGGCGGAAGGGTTATTTAGTAGAGCGTTTTATCGAGCTTTGCCTCCCAAGCTCTAAAGGCAACTAAGGCCCTATCACGCAGAATATTACAACACGGTATCGAGCGCTCGGCATAGGGCAGTGCAATCTGGTCGTAGATAAACGAATCGTCGAAATTCACCGCCTTGGCATCAGCCTTCGTATTACCATAAAATATACGAGAGATTCCCGCCCAATAGATAGCACTCAAGCACATCGGGCAAGGCTCGCACGAGGTATAAATCGTTGCACCCTCCAACTTAAAATTACCAATCTTGGCACAAGCCTCACGGATGGCACTCACCTCGGCGTGAGCCGTAGGATCATTGTTGGCCGTCACGCGATTTGTACCCGTAGCCAGCACCTCGCCGCCACGCACAATCACAGCACCGAAAGGGCCACCTCCGTTGGCGACATTCTCGACCGAGAGATCGATTGCCATCTGCATAAAACGCTCATCCTCGGGCGTTATGGTATATTCAGACATTTTCATCTCAACAATATTTAGGTTCTATGCCACCCCCACACGATTCGTGCCTTGGGGTATTCGTTTGGTCATAAACTATGTTTATAACGTACATTTTTTACAAAATTAAACAATTTTTCCTATTTTTGTGCGTCTGTTATTGCAGATAAACCAAATTTAGCAAAAAATGACACTTTTTAATCTTTTGACTACTCAGGCTTACCAGACAGGGTATGCGGATAGTGCAATATCTTCGTTTACCACCTCCGAAGCCTTTATCCTTACGATTATCATCGCCGTTGTAGGCTTCTTTGTACAGTCGCGTCTGCAGTCGGTATTCCGCACCTACTCGCAGGTGATGTTCCCCGGCGGAATGACCGGAGCGGAGGTTGCCGAGAAGATGTTGCGCGACCACAATATCCACAACGTAAAGATCACCCACGTCAGAGGCCATCTGACCGACCACTTCGATCCCCGCACGATGACCGTCAATTTGAGCGACAGCGTCTACTCAAGCCGCAGTATTGCAGCCGCAGCCGTTGCCTGCCACGAGTGTGGTCACGCTATTCAGCACGCACAGGGCTACGCTCCGCTCGAACTACGTTCGAAGTTGGTGCCTTTGGTGAGCTTCTCATCAAGCATTGCAACGTGGGTTATTATCGGAGGTCTGATGCTGATGGCATCGACCAATAACGAGACTCTCTGCTGGATCGGCATCGGACTTATCGCCACCTCGGCACTCTTCTCGATAGTTACTCTGCCCGTAGAATATAACGCTTCGGAGCGTGCGCTGGCGTGGTTGGAGTCGAGTCGCACGTTGCGTGGTGAGGAGTTGGAGGGAGCTCGCATCTCGCTGCGCTGGGCAGCACGCACCTATCTTGTGGCAGCCCTCTCGGCTATCGCCACCGTACTCTACTACATAACCCTCATTACGGGTCGCCGCAACGACTAAGAGTTGAAAATTGAAATAAACTATAAATTTAGACAGAAATGATGAAGAAACTTTTGGTGGTAATTACCGGCCTTTCAGCAATGATTGCGGTAAGTTTTGCCATCACACGCTGTGAGAGTCAGCCCGAGGCGAAGTATGTATTCTACTTTATCGGTGACGGAATGGGCGTAAATCAGGTGCGTGGTACCGAGATTTACAACACAACAATGGGTCTGTCGCCCGAGGAGGCCAAACTCTCATTTACCGACTTTCCCGTGCAGGGCATTATGTGCAGCTACTCGGGAACATCCTACGTTACCGACTCTGCGGCTGCAGGAACTGCACTTGCTACGGGCATCAAGGCTCGCAACGATCAAGTAGGACTCAATGTCGAGGAGAAGCCGCACGCTTCGCTGCTCGATATCGCTGCCGAGCAGGGCTATAAGAGCGCCATCGTAAGCAACGTGGCTGCGAACCACGCAACCCCGACAGTATTCTTTGCTCACCAGACCAATCGCAAAGATTACGAGGATATTACACGCCAGACACTCGAGGCCAACACCAACTTCCTGGCCGGTGCATCACTTATCGACGAGAAGGACAACGCTCCTTTCGGAGAGCGCTGGATCGAGAATGCCAAGGAGTATGGTTGGAGCGTCTTCCGCAACTCTTCGGAGGCTGCCGCAAGTGACAGCGACAAGGTGTTGCTGCTCGGCGACACTCTCGCACGCGAGACTCTGCGCTATGCAATCGACTGCCACGAGGGCGACATCAAACTCAAGGACTACACCTCAGCGGCAATCGAGTACCTCGAGCGCAAAGCCCCCGAGAAGTTCTTTATGATGATCGAGGGCGGACATATCGACTATGCACTCCACAATAACGACCTGGCCTCTTCGTTTGTCGAGATCAACGATATGGACGAGTCGGTAAAACTCGCTCTCGAGTTCTACAAGCGCCACCCCAAAGAGACCCTTATCGTAGTGGTTGCCGACCACGAGACGGGCGGTCTTAACCTCGGCGGCTACAACTCTTACGAGCTCCACATGGAGAATATCATCCACCAGCGCTCTTCGATTGAGTCGCTCACTTCTCAGTTGCGCCATCTGCGTGCAACGGGTCAAGGCTCTTGGGAAAGGGTGAAGGCTCTGCTCCAGGAGCAGCTCGGATTGTGGGGTCCGGTGGAGGTTACCCCCGAGGAGGAGAAGATGCTTCGCACCACCTACCAGCGCAGCTTTATTGAGGGTCGCGACAACCGCGTTATCAGCCTCTATGCCGACAATGAGCGCCTGGCCTACGATGCAATTATGCTCATCACCAAGAAGGCCTACATCACCTGGGGAACTATGACCCACACGGGAGCACCCGTACCCTACTACGTTATGGGTGTCGGTGCCGAGAGCTTCGCGGATGTTAGAGATAACACCCACATCCCGCAGCGTATCGCCAAGTTGATGGGCGGCTCACTTCCCCGCACGGAGTAGGCTCTAAGCAAACCGTAAAAACCACGAAGTATGAATAATATTACCTTTGACCATAACCTCTTCCTCTGGCTCAACTTCGACGGCGGAGAGTTTATGGATAAGTTGATGACAGCCATATCGGGGGCTACGATGTGGATTCCGCTCTACCTGTTTATCCTTTGGCTCGTGTGGCGCACGAAGGGTTGGAGAGGCACTGTGGCCTTTGTTATCTGCGTTGCGTTGGCAATGGGTCTGGCCGATATGCTCTGCGGCATCTTCAAACATTCAGGTCTGCTCAAGCACGCTTGGGAGAGCTTCCCGGTGCGTCACCGACCGATGTTCGACTCGGCTGTGCGCGATATGGCACACGTTGTCTCGTACCGCCACGGCGCCTTTGGCACCGTCTCGGCCCACGCAGCAACGACCTGCGCTCTGGCGACGATCTCATCGCTAGTCATCCGCAAAGGGTGGTATACAGGAATGATCTTTTGCGTGGTGGTGCTGATCTCCTACTCGCGCATCTACCTCGCGTGTCACTTCCCGCTCGACATCGCTCTGGGTCTTACGGTCGGAGCCGTAACGGGCAGTGCAATGTGGCTTTTGTGGCGCAAACTGACCGAAATCCTTCGAAAATATGGAAAAAGTGCCGCATAGTGGCAAAATTTGATACGAAATAACTATCTTTGCAGACGATTATTATAGAATAATAAAAAACAAATTTCAGATATGAGCATCGAACAACTCAGCGAACAGGAGCAACTGCGACGTCAATCGCTCGCCGCTCTTCGTGAACTCGGCATCAATCCCTACCCCGCTGCACGCTATGAGGTGACAGCTACCGCAGGTGAGATCGCCGCAAACTATGATCCCGAGAAGGGAAATTTCCAGCAGGTACGCATCGCAGGTCGTATGATGAGCCGCCGTATTATGGGTAGCGCATCGTTCTTCGAACTGCAGGACCACACCGGCCGTATTCAGGTATACATCCGTCGTGACGACGTTTGTCCCGAGGGCGACACCACTCTCTACAACACTGTCTTCAAGAAGTTGCTCGACATCGGCGACTTTATCGGCGTAGAGGGCTTCGCATTCCGCACCAATACGGGCGAATTGTCGGTACACTGCCAGAAGTTCACCCTCCTCTCGAAGTCGCTGCGTCCCCTTCCCGTAGTTAAGGAGAAGGATGGACAGACCTTCGATGCATTCACCGATCCCGAGGTGCGCTATCGCCAGCGTTATGTGGACTTGGCCGTTAACCCCCACGTTCGCGATGTATTCGTTAAGCGTTCGAAGATTATCTCGACTATGCGCGAGTTCTTCAACTCGAAGGGATACCTCGAGGTTGAGACCCCGATTCTGCAGCCCATTCCGGGTGGTGCATCGGCTCGCCCCTTCATCACTCACCACAACGCCCTGGATATCGATTTCTATATGCGAATCGCTACGGAGTTGTATCTCAAGAAGCTGATCGTAGGTGGCTTTGACGGCGTTTACGAATTCGGCAAGAACTTCCGCAACGAGGGTATGGACCGCACTCACAACCCTGAGTTCACCTGTATGGAGATCTACGTTGCATACAAGGACTACAAGTGGATGATGGAGTTTACGGAGCAGATGCTCGAGAAGGTTGCAATGGCAACCAACTCAACCACCGAGCTCACAATCGATGGCAAGCAGATCTCGTTCAAGGCTCCCTTCCGTCGCCTCACTATGACCGACGCTATCAAGGAGAAGACCGGTTACGATATCACAGGCCAGTCGGAGGAGCAGCTGCGTGAGGCTTGCCAGCGCCTGAATGTCGAGATTGACGAGACGATGGGTAAGGGTAAGTTGATCGATGCGATCTTCGGTCAGTACTGCGAGGGCGATCTGATTCAGCCCACATTTATCTGTGACTACCCCATCGAAATGTCGCCCCTCTGCAAGCGCCACCGCGATAACGAGAACCTCACCGAGCGTTTCGAGCTCTTCGTAAATGGTAAGGAGTTGTGCAACGCCTACTCGGAGCTCAACGACCCGATCGACCAGTTGGAGCGCTTCCAGGAGCAGCTCAAGCTCTCGGAGAAGGGAGATGACGAGGCGATGTTTATCGATATGGACTTCGTGCGTGCATTGGAGTATGGTATGCCGACCTGCTCGGGTATGGGTATCGGCATCGACCGTCTGACGATGTTTATGACCAACCAGTCTTCGATCCAGGATGTACTCTTCTTCCCCACGATGCGTCCCGAAAAGAAGGTTGTAAACGACCCCGTTGAGAAGTACACCGAGATTGGAGTCCCCGAGGAGTGGGTTCCCGTAATCCAGAAGATGGGCTACATCACCGTCGAGTCACTCAAGAAGCTCGCTCCGGGCAAGTTCTTCAACGACCTCTGTGGCTTCAACAAGAAGAATAAGCTGGGTCTGAAGGCTCCCGCAATGGAGGATGTAAAGCGTTGGTGTGAGGAGTAATAACCCCGGAGAGAGTTTGGCTATGGCTGGCAAAAGAAAGTTATATTCGTGGCGCAATCTTGTGATTGCATTGGTAGCGATTGCTGCGCTGGTTTTGATGACCTTGAGCGTTGAGCATATCGTTGCCGAGTGGATATTTTACGCCTTTTGCATAGCACTCCTATATGGATTTATTTACATCCTTGCACGCCAACTCCATCCGAGGATCAAATCAGCGCAGTGGGGCTGGGTTATGGTCACATCCAACCTGGTTCCGATCTTGGTAGTCCACCCACTTGTTCAGGCTCTTGTAGCCGATGAAGGTTACACCAAGGTCCAGCGTATGGGCATTTCGTTCATCGCCTGCTGCGTCACCGTATTGTTAATATTGATAATTTTAAGTCTAATATTCAGAAACAAAAAAAGAGAACAAAAATGAGAAAAAAGATTGTTGCCGGCAACTGGAAGATGAGCACACTTCCCGCCGAGGGCGTTGAATTGGCTAAGAATGTAGCTGCTGATCGTGCAAGCGTTTGCGAGTGCGTAAACTTCATCGTATGTCCTCCCTTCACTCACCTTTCGCAGGTAGTAGAGGCGCTGAAGGGCACTGATATCAAGGTTGGTGCACAGAACTGCGCAGCTGAGGCTAAGGGTGCTTACACCGGTGAGGTTGCAGCATCGATGATCGCAGCTCTGGGTTGCGAGTACGTTATCCTCGGCCACTCGGAGCGTCGCCAGTACTACGGTGAGACTTCGGAGACCCTCAACAAGAAGATGGAGCAGGCTTACGCTAACAACCTCGTACCTATCTACTGTGTAGGTGAGAACCTCGAGGAGAGAGAGGCTGGCAACCACTTCGCTGTTTGCAAGGCTCAGATCGAGGAGGTAGTTTTCAACCTCACTGAGGAGCAGTTCGGCAAGCTCGTTATCGCATACGAGCCGGTTTGGGCTATCGGTACAGGTAAGACTGCTACTGCAGAGCAGGCTCAGGAGATCCACGCTTACATCCGCGAGGTTCTTCGCAGCAAGTTCGGTGCAGCAGCTGAGGAGTGCCCGATCCTCTATGGTGGTTCGTGCAAGCCTTCGAACGCAGCTGAGATCTTCGCTAAGGCTGACGTTGATGGTGGTCTGATTGGTGGCGCAGCTCTCAAGGCTGAGGACTTCCTCGGTATCGGCAAGGGTTTTTAATCACTATTAAATAGACTCTGTTTGGGCTGTTCTCGAAGGGCAGCCCAAATTTTTAAGAGAATCTATGCAAGAGAAGAGTATCAACATTTCCGATTTCGACTACCCGCTGCCTGATGAGCGCATTGCCAAGTTCCCGCTGGAGGAGCGCTCATCTTCGAAGCTGCTCATCTACAAGGGTGGCGATATTTCGCACCGCCACTTCCGCGATTTAGGTGAGGTCTTACCCGAGGGGACACTGCTGGTCTTCAACAACACGAAGGTGGTGCGCGCAAGACTTGTGATGCACAAGGAATCGGGAGCTCGCATCGAGGTCTTCTGTCTGGAGCCCCACACTCCGGCCGACTACGAACACGCCTTTGCGGTGAAGGGCTCTGCTGAGTGGAGTTGCATCGTGGGTAATCTGAAGAAGTGGAAATCGGGCGAGGTTGCTATCCATTTCGAGATCGAGGGCGAGGCTCACTCGCTGCGTGCTACGATTACCGAGCGTGGTACCCGCGAGCATATTGTCCGCTTCGAGTGGGATGCGGATATGACCTTTGGCGAGTTGTTGGAGTATCTGGGCCGTATTCCGATTCCTCCCTATCTTAACCGCGAGAGCGAAGAGATCGACAACACCCGCTACCAGACCGTCTACTCAAAGTTCGAGGGGTCGGTGGCAGCGCCAACGGCGGGTCTGCACTTTACGCCCGATCTGATCGAGCAGATGCGTGGCAAGGGTTTCGGCTTCGAGGAGGTTACGTTGCACGTCGGTGCCGGTACGTTCCTACCCGTAAAGGAGGAGGATGCCACCAAGCACCCGATGCATACCGAGCACTTCGAGATTCGTCGTTCGACTATCGAGAAACTGTTGGCTGCTTGGGGTCGTATTACCGCCGTGGGAACAACCTCGGTACGCACCTTGGAGTCGTTGCCGGCTCTGGCTTGGCGCATACATCAGGGCATAGAGCCGACCGCAGAGGTTGTCGGACAGTGGGAACTATACGACATTCCGACAGAGTACACGGGCGAGGTGGCGCTGCGCGAGATTTTGACCTATATGGAGCAGAACGGGCTCGATAGGATGAAGGCGGCTACGCAGATTATGATCACACCGCTGGGCTTCGAGTACCGCATCGTGCGCAATATCGTAACTAACTTCCACCAGCCGAAATCGACCCTGCTACTACTCGTGTCGGCATACGTTGGCGAGGATTGGCACCGCATCTACGACTACGCTCTGGAGAACGACTTTAGATTCCTCTCCTATGGCGATTCGTCGCTGCTGATGAGGTAGAGATTGTTTTTTACGAAGATATAAAGGGGCTGTCCAACTTTTGAAGGTTGCGACAGCCCTTTTATTTGTAGAAGTTGTACTCTGTTTTTGAACTCTAAATTGCTTGGCAATCGATAGCTGTGATTACACCGCGACCCTCCTTGACGCGTATCATCAGATCGGCAGCCTTGTAGGTGTGGCCCAATCGGAACTGCTCTGAGCCACCCTTACTCTCGAAACTCTTAACTACGGTGTACTGACCACCGCCCAAATTGAGCAACAGTTCAAAACTACATCTGGTGTCGAGTCGCCAATCTATACCTATTTTATAGAAGCTCTTTGCCGGATCGAGCGTAATATTGAACTCATCGCCCTTGTTGAGCGTCACAGGCAGGCGCGAAGCCAACGGCGAGGAGTCAAGCTGGTAGGATGCATCGGGGTTGGCGGGATCAATTTGGGTGATGGTCTCCGCAAGACGCACATCGGTCGAAGAGGCGGCAATGTAGATGTCGAATAATCCAGGCTCAATCACCCACTTCATATCGCGGTTGAGCATCATAAAGTGGCGCGGTTCGAGGGTCATCTTCACCCTCTTGGTCTCTCCGGGCTCAAGCGATACGCGCTCAAAACCGCGTAACATCAACTCGTAGACCGTAATCGAGCTGATATGGTCGTGGATGTAGAGCTGCACAACCTCATCGCCCTTATACTTTCCGGTATTGGTAATATCGAAGGCCACCTCCACTGACTCATCGGGTCGCACTCGCTTACTCGAGACGCTAAGATTCGAATATTCGAAGGTCGTATAGCTCAGACCATAGCCAAAGTTGTAGAGGGCACCCGCTGCGCGAGTCTTCTGACCCTTTGGGCCTACGCCCGCATAGCCATCCACCTGCGAGTTGGGTTTGAAGGGGAAGTTGAGCGGGATCTGACCCACCGTGCGCGGGAAGGTTACGGTAAGCTTTCCTCCGGGGTTATACTCGCCCAACAGAGCCTGAGCCACGGCCGTACCGCCGTGAGCACCGGGATAGAAGGCCTGAATAATTGCATCAGCACTCCTATCAGCCCAATTTATCGAGAGCGGGCGACCACTAACGAGCACCACAACCAACGGCTTGCCGGTCTTCTTCAGCTCCTTGATGAGCAACTCCTGACACGGGGGCAGATCGAGACTCGAGCGCGAGCGATTCTCGCCACAGGTACGCAGACATCCACCCAGCACCGCCACTGCAAGATCCGATTTCAGGGTCTCATCCACCGCCTCACGAATCGAGGCCAGCTCCTCGGCCGTGGGCTCATAGCCAAAAAGTTCCGAGTCCGGCCACTGCGAATCTACATAGTCACTACCCTTAACATAGACGACCTCGGCCTTGCCCTCAAGAGCTCTCTTCAGTCCCTGATAGACCGTAACAGACTCGGATGCCTGCGGACCGTAGTGGGTGTGGGCATACTCATCATTATTGGCGTTGGGGCCCACCACCGCAACCCTCTTTAGCGCAGAGGCATCAAGCGGCAGTATTCCGTTATTTTTGAGCAGAATAAGAGATTTCTGCGACGCTTCAAGTGCAATCTTGTTGTTCTCTACGCCATTCACCTCACGATCGGCACGCACCATATCCCGCTCGTCGCTGTAGGGTTTATCGAAGAGACCGACCAAAAACTTAACCCTTAAAATATCGCGCACGCGCTCGTCAATGGTAGCCATAGAGAGGCTACCCTCGCGCACAAGTTCACGCAGTGGCAGGATATAACTATCGGGGGAGCGGAACGTACAACGCACATTCAGACCCGCCTCGACGCTCTGTCGCACCGACTCTTTCATACTGCCCGATGTGTGGTGTTTCATGTGGAGATACTCCACAGCGTCCGAGTCCGAGACGACATATCCCTTAAAACCAAAGTCCTTACGCAGACGATCATAAAGCCAATAGCGGCTGCCCTGAATCGGCTCGCCGTCGTAGTCGTTATACGAACTCATCAGACCCAGCAGTCCGGCTCGGGCGATAACCTCTCGCCACGGATAGATATGGATATTCTCGACCGAGTGGGGCGACTCGTGCGGATCGCAGCGTGCCATTCCTTCGCGTGCAGCCTTGCCGTTGGAGTATATCGCATAGTGCTTCGCTGTGGCAGCCACACCGCCATCCTCCTGCATACCTCTCACCATCTGAACTCCCAGTTCGCCAACCAGGTAGGGATCCTCACCATAGATCTCCTCATAACGACCCCATCTCTGGTCACGACCCACATCGAGAATCGGCGCATAGACATTGGTATAGCCGAGCAGACGAGCCTCCTGGCCCGTAACGCGACCCACCTTGCGAATCAGCTCCTTATCCCAGGTCGAGCCAAGACCGAGCTGGGTAGGGAAGTTTGTCGCCTTATAGGCCTCAACACCTCGCAAACCCTCATTAGTAAAGTCCACGGGAATACCCAGACGTGTCTGCTCAACAAAGAAACGCTGCACCTGGTTCAGCGCCCAGGCGTGCTTACTCGCCGGCCAGATATAGGGACTCTCGGTGGTGAGGGGCTGATTCCAACCCTTAAAAGAGTTAAGGTGTTCGTCAATGGCACCGATACCATCCTTCCAAATTTTACTCTTCCACTCGGGGGTCGGCAGCTGGTCGCGCAGCACACGGCGATAACCGTAGAGCGTCGCCATCTGGCAACTCTTCTCCTCGAGGGTCATCTGGCTGAGCAGATCCTCGATGCGGTCATCGATTGCGGCCTTGGGATTCTCGTAGGTATCCATCTTGCCGTTCTTGTTGAAGTCGATCCATCCCTTGTGGTAGATCTTCTGGGAGGCAGTCGCAAGGCTCGAAATCATAGAGAGAGCCACGATGCAGAGGGCGATTCGTTTCATTGTATGGAATGGTGTTTGTAAAGTTTTACTCTTTACAAAGTTATAAAAAAAATGTATATTTGCATCGCTTGGCACAATCAGTTGAGCAAACCTAACAACCAAAACGCTTTGAAACATTTAATTAGAATATCAATAGTGGCGCTGGCGGCACTCCTCTCTTCGATTTCGGCCACAGCCCAGAGTCGCACCAATAGCGAAGAGATGCGCCAACTCTCGAAGTTCAACAAGGTCTTCGGCTATCTGGTTGGTGCCTATGTCGACGAGGTAGATACTCAGCCCCTCATCGAGAAGGCTATCGAGAGTGTTCTACAGGAGCTCGATCCCCACTCCTCCTACATCTCTGCCAAAGAGATGCAGCGCGTACAGGAGCAGCTCGATGGAGAGTTCAGCGGTATCGGAGTCGAGTTTAACGTGGTGCGCGACACGATTATGGTCGTAAATACCATTGCCGGAGCTCCTGCCGAGAGTGTAGGCGTACGCCCCAACGACCGCATCATCGCTATCGATGGCGAAAATGCCGTTGGAGTGAAGCGAGCAGATGTCCCCTCCAAACTACGAGGAAAGAGCGGAACTACGGTACACATCAGCGTCGTGCGCCACGGCACTGAAGGGGTCTTGGAGTTCGATGTGGTACGCAATAAGATACCGATCAACACTGTCGATGCGGCCTACCTGGTCGCCAAGGGCATTGGCTATGTAAAGATTAACCGTTTCGGTCGCACTACGGTTGATGAGTTCCAGCAGGCGACCTCCGCCCTCGGCCGATTGAATGGTCTGATTCTCGACCTGCGTGGCAATGGTGGCGGTCTGCTCGATCAGGCGATAGGCTTGGCGAGCCACTTCCTGCCCGAAGGCAGTGAGGTGGTATCGACCGAAGGCCGTGCGATTCCCCAGCAGATCTACCGTTCACGCAAGGGAGGCCACTTCACCAAGACGGCCGTAGTCGTACTTGTGGATGAGGCCTCAGCCTCGGCAAGCGAGATTGTGGCGGGCGCTCTGCAGGATTGGGATCGCGGAGTGATCGTTGGTCGTCCAAGCTTCGGCAAGGGTCTGGTGCAGCGTCAGGTGATGCTCAACGACGGCTCAGCCATAAGATTGACCACCGCACGTTACCACACCCCTACGGGTCGCGTAATCCAGCGTCCCTACGAGAATGGCAAGCGCGAGGAGTACTACAAGCAGCAGCGCGAGCGTTTGGTTGCCAACGGCAGAGCGGCCGATACGGTAGGACTTGCCGAGCTGCCGAGCTACAAGACCCTGCGTAATGGTCGCACAGTGCGAGGTGGCGGCGGCATCACCCCCGATGTAACCATCGAGGCCGACACGCTCGAGTTTACCCCCTATCTCGTAAAGCTTATCGGCAAGGGCGTGCTCTCGAGCTACCTCTACGACTACCTCGACACCCACCGCGACCACCTGAAGAGCGACTACCCCACCCTCGAACGCTTCCGCGAGGAGTTTATCGTCTCGGATCAGATACTCTCGCAGATAACCGGCAAAGCCTCGGAGCAGGGCGTTGAGATGGTAGAGGAGGAGTTCTCTCGCTCGAAATCATTTTTGAAGCGACAATTCAAGGCGCTGATTGCGCGAAACCTCTTCTCATCCTCGGCCTACTATGAAATTCTGAACTCAGAGGGGGATGCCGTTCTGAATGAGGGTGTTCGCATCGTGACAAATTGGAACGTAGTCGCTCGTCCGATACTCGGATATTAGGGGCGCAGGCAATAAAATGACTTTTTTTGACCAAAAGTGATATTTTCCTTTGGGGTGTAAGGCTTTTTTTATACCTTTGTTACAAATAAACCCCTAAAGCAAGTATCTATGTATTCGAAGAACGGGTCTCAAAAAGACCGCAATGAAGAGTATGGCGAGTATATTCTCTCGCGCACCATTAAATCTGTACATCGCACATATTTTCTCGATGTTCGCGCCACCAAGGGCGAAGATCTCTTTGTAAGCATAACCGAGAGTCGCAAGCGCCAAAATAACGACGGATCGCAATATTACGATCGACATAAGATTGTCTTATATAAGGAGGACATCCTGCGTTTCTGCAAGGAGTTCGGCATTATCGAGGAGTTCCTCAAGGAGCAGCGTCCCCACTACTTTGAGCAGAACGCAGAGCCCCAGAGCGTAGCTCCCGCCACAGAGGAGGAGGCTTCAGCAGATGAGCCGGTAGCCGAGATCTCCGAGTCGGATATCAAATTTGAGGATTTGTAGTCCGAAAGTATTACAATAAAATAAGGGTGCCCGTCGGGCACCCTTATTTTTCGTATAGTTTAACAAGGGCCAACTTAAGATTAAATCAGCCCTTACTCTCGTTTCTACTTATACTGGTAAGCCACCGAGCCATTGATCGGGCACTCAACGATGTTGTTTACATACCAAGTATTGAGTGTACCATCGCTCGGAGCGCCCTCGCAGGTAACGAAGATAACCAGACGGCAGTTCTCAACCTTCCACGACGGATCGAGGATCATATTTGTCGGGTTGAACTCATAGCTCTTCTTCTCGCCGGCCTTAATCTCACCGAGATAGTAGCCCGTATAGTTAGTATTTGTAACCTTACTATCAGCGATACGAACGCAGCAGTCGTGAGTGTTATAGCTATCACGGCCTGTAGCTCCATTATTAGCCTGCTTGCCATAGATACCATCCTCGAGCAACCACGCACCGATGCGGTAGTTATCGGTAACGGCAGCCTTAACCTCAGCCTTAACCGAGAGCATACGCGACTCAGCTGCATAGCTTGCACAAGCTGCGATACCAACCTTTGCCTGCTCGCGATCAACTGCATTCTGTACAAGATTGCGGACAAGTGCAGGATAGCGGTAGTCGCTCTCCACCGAGTGCATATCTGCGCCCAAAGTAGGGAATCCTCCTACTGCCATAGTCTGCTCAAGTGCATCTGTAATAAATGCCGGATCATCACCGTTGAAACGATGAATCGCAGTCAAGATATACTTATTCTTCAGAACCTTCGGAAGAGCATCGATGCAATCCGTCATAAACGGACACCACGGGCAATTTGTACCGGTGAACTGCATAAGCATAACCTTACGAGTGAACGAAGTGTTCTTCGGCTCGGGATCGAGCGGAATCTCGGTAGCCTTAGGCAACTCCTTAACAGCCGTTACGGTAACCTCATTCGAGATCAGATCGCCACGGGTTGCCCAGAAGGTGTAGACGCCCTCCTTAGTTGTCGAGAACTTCATACCAGGAAGATCAACAACCTTGTTGTCACCATCGAAGATTGTAAGGCCGTCAGTTACAACCTTATTACCTACACGAGCCTCGAAGGTTGCTGTCATCACGCCATCGCAGAGGATAATCTTAGGATTAACGCTCAGAAGAAGGTCGCCGCTGAGCTCATCTCCATCACTAGGCTCACAAGCTGCAAACGAGAGCGCTGCAGCAAAGAACATTGCTAAAAATTTCAAATTTTTCATCTTTTCGATATTTTATTGTTGTTACTTTCATTGGTTTAGAACGACGAGGTCAGCACCAGATTCACACCCGTATATGCCGGCGAGTAGCGGCAAACACCGCCCGAGCAGATGTAGCCTGCGCGGTTGCGGCCATAGCTGAGCTGTACTCGAGTACGGCTGTAGGTGTAGCTGAAACCACCGCTATAGTAGTGAGTCTTGGTCTTGTCGATATTGTACATATCCTGCACAAAGAAACTCCAGTGCGGAGCCAGGCTGAACTCTGCCAAGACCGCAACCCAATCGCCCTCGTAGTCATACTTGCCCTCGTGGCGGTCGGCCAAGAGGTACTGCAGCTCCACTCTCAGCGACTTCTTGCGGTCGAACTTGTAGGTCACATCGCCCACGAAGATATTCGAGCCGTAGAGATCTTGGAAACCGAGCGACTTACCCCACTCCTGACGCGAGAAGAGGAAGATAGTCTTGAACTTCTTACCCCACTGGCGCTCGACATCGAAGTTGATATCGCGCCACATCAGATTCTTCGAGAACGAATTATAGAAGGTCGAGAAGTTTGCGTGGAAGTTCCAATAGCGGTAGCGGCTCTCCTTGCTACGCAGTGAGTAGCACACGTCTGCCTGTCCGCCCATCTCGCCCATAGCATAGACCTGATAGGGATTCAGATTTGCCAGCATATAGGTATATTGGCGAGTCAGCGCCGGCAGGTAGTTGATAGCGTTCGCAACGCCCTCATCGTAGAGCGAGGCACGTGTAGCCATATTGCTCAGCTGTCGATAGGTTGCCACCACGCTGAAACCGCCGTAGCTATAGCCAGCCTCTGCATAGATTGCCGAGCCTGTCTTAGCCAAACCATCCGTAGCATCGAGATTGAGGTCCTTGCCCTTGTGGACATACTCGCCACGGAGCGAGAGCCCGTTCCAACCGAAGTTCAGACGGCCCGAGTACATATCCAGATTGGGCTTATCCAACCCGGCAGCCTCGAAGATCAGTTTATCGCGATCGTCACCCAGCGTAAGTTTCTGGAAACGATTGACGTAACTACCTTCTACCGAGAGCATTACCTTCTCCTGAATGCCACAAATATCGGCAAGCGACACCACAAGATCGGCACCGCGAACCCACGAATCAGCATACTCGGTATAGAGTCGCGGACGGCCATACATACCCTTCAGCTGAACGAAGCGGCCGAAGTTATAGGCTGCGCGCACACCCTCAACCGAGTTGTTGAAGCCCAGATTTCGATCCTCAAACGAGCGGTAGATCAATCCGTTACCATACTGGTCGAAGATATCGCCCACGAGCACCTCGAAGTTCTTGTCGCTCCACTGGATATATTTCGATGCAAGGTAGAACTTCTTGCCATCAGCCAGATCGTCATATCCCTGCAACACGGGCAGAAAGGCGTTGGCCTGAAGGCCTGCCGAGAAGCGACCATTGGCGTAGTCTACCTTCAGGTAGTTGTTCGAGCCGAAGTGATCCTCGGGCGCCGCGCCCAACTTCTTATCGTCGAGGTAACCAATCGAGGTCGATTCGAAGCTTCCCGAAACCTGACCATTGCCGATCGATCTCTGTGCCATAGCGGGAGCCACGGCAACAAGAGCCAAAAGTATAGTTGCTAAAAATCTCATCTTCGCTTACTTTTTCTTCTTGAGAGAGAGAATCTTATCGAATAGCTCCTCCTCGCTGCCAGGGGTGTAACCCGTATGCGAGTGGATGATATTACCCTCTGCATCAACCACAAAAGCCTGCGGAGTCTGCGTTACGTTCATCGCACGACGCAACACCTGCTTATCGTCGAACAGGCAGGTAAACTCCCAACCGCGCGAGGTTGCCATATTCTTTGCCGGAGCCTTCAGACGTGCATCATCGGTCGAAACGGCAACAACCGTAAAATCAGCCTCCTTGCGCCAATCCTCCAACGCATCATTGATTGCGTTGAGTTCCTGGATGCAGGGTTTGCAGGCGATAGACCAATATGAGATAATCATCGGCTTGCCCTTAACCAGATCGCGCACCGAGACCATCTTACCCTCGATATCCTCGACCTTCACGTCGGGCAACTGCTGCGCGAAGAGCGTTGTAGCTCCCATCAGCAGGCAGAGTAGGCTCAATAACTTTTTCATTTCTTTAGGTTTGTTAGGTTTATTTCATCAGCCTCGGAGAGGAGCCCCTTCCAAGCGGCAGCTCCCCTCGATGGCCGATTGATTCTCTTTACTTTACGAACTTATCGCGGTTGATAGGCTTCACGTCAACCTTGGTGTACGACACCTTGTTCTGCACCTCTGCGGGCAGCAGAGCGAAGCTTGTGCGCGACTTGTAGTTCTTCTTAATCTTCACGGGCTGAACGCCGTTTGCCGACTTGATGGGGGCAACCTTCATTGCGTGTGTAGTCTTCTCGATATTGGCAGTAACGTCGGTTGTTGCATCACCCTCTCTCCAACCTCGGGTAAGAACGATCTCGCCCTTAATCTTACCGTTCAGCGGAACCATTCCATATACCGAGTTGGTGTTGATGATCATATTCGGATAGTATGTGAAGACGCCCGAGCCCGAGTCGTAAACGTGAGGCTTGATGGTCATCGTATTCTTATCCTCCGAGATCTCAACGGGGAAGTTGGGCCAAGTAGTTACATCATCGCTATCTACCGAAGGAGCAACCAGAGCCTCGTTAGTGTCGGGATTGTAACCGAAGAAGAGAACCTCGGCACCCTGCCAGTTGGTCATCGGGAGCATACGGTTTGCATTAACCGGAACTACCACCTTACCATCCTTGAGGATCTGGATATACCACTTCGGACCGAAGTCGTAGAAGTTATCCTCTACCGTGGTACAAGAGTAGGTCGACGACACGAAGAGATCCCAGGGCGACTGGTAGTTCAGAATGTCGCGATAGCTGCTCTCGGCTGCATCAAAGTCAAGACCCTGGCACAACAGACGGTTCTGACCGCGAACCTTGCGGTTGTTGTGGTCAGCCAACTCCTTGAACTCTGCAAACATTGCATCGGTCTGCTCCTTAGAGAACTTCGATTTAGCATAGAGATCATATACATCCTGAGTAAGGGTCTCGGGATAGGTAATATCGCCGATAGTCACCTTTGAGCGACCCTCGATCTGGTGAGGAATCTTATCTACCAAGTAGTTGCCATTCTCATCCTTAACGTAGTCACCATCCTCGTCAGTAACATACTTCGTCTCGACATAGTGGATAGTTGTAGTTGCAGTCCAATCGCCCAACAGCTCGGTGAAGAGCGGTGACTCAACCTTCTCGGCATCGGGAATTGCCGGAGTGCGAGCCTCTGCATAAGCCTTAGAGCCCTCTGCATCGGGGTTGCTCGGACGTGCCTCCTCATTCCAACCCATAACCACAAGACCGGTAGCTGCATCCTCGCGCGATGATACCTCAAAGATAAGGCCCTCAGCGCTATTGATCTTACGAACATCGCTATCGTCGAGATATACGCCTACAGCGGTATTCATAGCAACAAGCTCTGCGTAAGTGTACTTGTACGTGTTGATATAGAGGCTGAAATCGCGAGCATAGTTTACAGCATACGAAGCCTTCTCGATAGGCGCAACATCCGCATTTGTACACTTAACGTTGAAGCGAGCCATAAACGGATCGTCCGACTCAAGAGCAGTAACCTGAATCTCAGGTGCGGGGAGTGTATAGTTGGGGATATCGAACTCGAAGTGCGAGAACGACTGGAACGTAGGATCGGGCTCAAGACCTGCTGATCCAATCGTGCTACCCATAGCTGTAACCAAAACGTGGTAGTGACCACCGGGGGTTACTGCGCTACCAAACCACTCAACCATATCAATCTTGGTAGGACCTGCGTTTGCGTAGAGCGTAGCTGCCAGGCCCTCATAAGCTGCAAAGTTCGAGGTAATGAACCACTGAAGCTGATCCTTCTTACCGCCCAACCACTGCAGAAGCAGAGTCTGGTAGAGAGCGTGGTCAAGGATACTGATACAGTAGCAGTGTACTCCCTCCTCGGGGTTAAATGTAACGAAACCACCCTTTGCTGTAAGGTTGGGCGAACCGTCATAGCCGGTAATGTCAATCTTCACCTCAGCATCGAGCTTCTCGGGCTTCTTCGCCTCGAAGCGAAGAGTCTTATGCCACGAATTCTCAGGCCAGAACTCCTCCTCGTTGGGGAGTGCAGCACGAGTCTCAACATAGTTGCTCCAAGGCGATCCGCCACCACCTGCGGCCGCATAGTAAGCATCCATAAAATTAGACCAAAGGAACGGAGTGCCATACCAACCTGCACCCCAACCGTGGCCACTATCGTCTGTGGTATAGAGTACCTCCTGGATCGAAACAACGAGGGGCTCACCCGGGCTGATGCGCGGGTAGTACTCGATATAGTTGTCGCCACCGAGCTCCACAACACGATTCTCCTCACGAATGCGGAGTGTAGTATCGCGGTGGATAAGGAATGCGGGATAGGCCTCTTCGTTCTGCTGAACGAGCTCTGCGTCGGTGAAGTATCCGGTTGCCGAGGGCTTCCACTTCTTGTTGTCGGGCACACTCGATACCATCCACTTAAGCTTATTGCCACGCTGCTTAACCTCCTCGGGGATATTCACGCGGATATCGGCACCGTCGTAGTTGTAGCGAATGATAGTCACATCGCCAGTGTAGTTAGCTGTAGTAAAATCTACCGACACGGGCTCCTTGTAGAAGCCACCCTTCTCGAGGCGAGCCGCGATGTGGAGAGTATAGCTGGTCTCATACTCCAAATCCGGCAACGAGATAGTTGTCTTCTCGCCCTGGGGAGTAACCGCCACACCATCCTTGAAGATAATGACCGACATAGGAGCCTCCTCTGTCGAAACCAAGAGCTGGTAAGCCAACTCCTTAACGCCGGTTGCAGTAACCACTACCTCCGCAGCATTACCCTCAGCCTTTACCAACTCTGCAGCAACAGATGCTACAACATTCTCGCCACCCTCATTCGGACCATCCTGACAAGCAGTAAAGCCCACCGCTAGCACAGCCAACGTACAGATAGCCAATACCTTACATAAAAGATTTTTCATTGTGTGTTTATTTTGAATTGTGAATAATTTCCAATATCGGTGCAATGTACGAATTTTTTTTGAGAAAA
>JAGBVQ010000073.1 GCA_017630245.1 Alistipes sp.
GTCAGCTGATATGTCTCGTAGCTCGATCCGGTAGCCTTCACCATCTTCGAGTAGATAGAGTAGATAGCGGTAATATTACCCGTTGCACCATCCATAGGCACATACTTGCCTGCGTACTTCGAATAACCGCTGGTACGAACTACATAGACGCCAGCTTCCTTCTTGTCTGCAGCGTCACGATTATAACCAACTGCAATCTGACCATAGAGAGATACATTATTCTCGCTATAAGCCATCTTGCCCCAAGGACCATCGATAAACTCCGAAACGAGCGGCGTGCCGTCCGAATCCTTCATCATACCGCTGGTGCAGATCCAAGCAGGGTAGTAACCTGTATCCGAATCCATATCACCATCGAACTTAGGAGTTACTTCACCCTTGTGGTTAGCAATGCCCTTGTAAAACACCTCCAGATTCTGGAACTCCATCAGACGACCAAAGTAGTTGATGCCGTTATCGCTATTCTTATAGAGAATCTGCGAACAGTTATTCTCATCAATCACAAGGATATCGTAATCATTCTTGTTGCTACCATCCTCAGCCAGACGACCCTTAGTAAGGATTGCTTTCTCGCCCTTGAAGACGTGTTTTTTAACCTTCTCGGGGCTTACGATGTTCGAGTTGGGGTAGAACTTGGGACGACCATACGAGTTCATTCCCTCGGTCGGAATATCGCCAATCGAGAGCATCATACGGAAGTTACCCATATACAATCCGTTAAGCTTTACATATACCCACTGCGACTCGAGAGTATCCATATTGAAGTGATAGTCGAGATAGAGGCCATTTGTGAGCTTAAGCTCGATAGCAGCGGTACCGTCATAGATATAGAGCGACTTGTAGATATTACCCTCGTAATCGTTGCTGATAACCTTACCCTTGATGTAGTAGTTACCAACGATGTAACGGTTAGTCTGCTGCTCCCACTCGGTAGCCTGCGACTTGTTGGTCACAAAGCGCTTGTACATAGTAGACGAGAGTCCATCGCTCACGTTAGTGCTACCGGTTCCGCTAATCTCGCCGAACATCTTCTTCAGATCGTAGATCGAGATATGCTTCATACCCATCGCCTGCATAAACTGATCGTTGTAGGTATACGAGGGCTCCGGAGTCTCGAAGTTGTTGTAGCAGCTCGTCATAATCGAGCCGACAACCATAATCAGAAATATCTTAAACATTTTCATAACATTCAACATTTTTGCGGTTCGACATTAGAAGCGGAAGTAAACATTGAGGAAGTAAGTTGATCCAAGCATATAGAAATACTTCGAATCGAAACGCGAGTAGTAGGATGTCGAGGGGTTAACACTTGCACCCGACTCATCGATTGACATACCACGGAACTTACGCATACGCATCTGCTCGTAACCACCGGTCTTGATTCCCTGATTGTTCAGGATATTCTTAACCTCGAGGCTGAAACCGAGAGTGTACTTACGCGCAATCGAGAAGTTCTTACCAACACTTGCAGCGAGAGTATAGGCATTACCCAAATCCTCCTGAGCCTGAATTGTGTCGATATTCTGCTTTGCCCAGAGCTTAGTCTTAGGCTCGGTTGCATTGTTCAACACATCCACATAGCTCTCAACTGCATTCTCGGTACGGTATGCAGGGTTCATCGAGAGGTAGAGCTTATCGTAGTAGTTGAAGTTAATAGATGCAAACCAGTTCTTCGGGCCACGGAAGTCAAGACCTACGTTCACAGCCAACTGCGGAGTGCTCTCTACGTAGTAGTCCTTCCAATAAACCTTATCAATGAGCTTGATCTCTGCGCTGTTATCCACGATCTGAACGAAGTTCGGATTCGAAGTGTAGCGGTAGTCACCCCAGCTCACTGCGCCCTGGAATGCAAGACCCCAAGCGATGGGAACCTTCAGACCCAACTCAACACCATAATAACGCTTGTCGATACCACTCATCGCAAAGTTGGTGAACGACGACTGAGTATCATCGTAGAACGAGATAACCTTCGACAGATCGTTCATCTTGGTATAGTAAGCAGACAGACGAGCCTTAATGTAGGGAAGATTGAGGTTGTAGGTAAACTCTGCACCAAATACGTTATAAGCCTTCAAGCCCGGAGTTACCTGATTACGGGTACGAGCCGAAACAAATGCAGTGTTGAACGTCGGAGCGTCCTGCATCATCATCACGTTTGCCACCAACTGGTGAGCACCCGAGAAGCGGTACGAGAAGTTAGCCTTAGCCTTATAGGTCAGATAGTGAAGATGCTTTGAGTCGCCATACGAGCCACCTGTAACACCGTCATCCTCAAGGAACAGACCCTTACGCCACAGGCCCTGACGCCACATCTCTGCATAGCCAGCCTCACCACCGATCTCCATAGCGAAACCGCCAATCGAAAGACCATAGAGAGCCCACAACTGAGCCTGACGATTGTGTGCGTAGTAGTCATACGAATACTTATCGCCCTCCTTCGCTACGCGCGCGTGCCCGTGCTCATTATAATAGTCTACGTCGTTCTGGTATGCAATAACGTCGCTACCCAAGTCGCGCTCTGCGAACTTGTCGATATCGAGCCAATAGTCACCACCAAGCAGATCCTTAACGGTAGAGTAGTACTCTGTGCGGTTTACGCGAGCCTTAAGACCTCCGTTCAAGCGGTGGTTCTGGTTGAACTGATGAGCAATAGTTGCAGCAAAGTTATAGTCGATCTGGTCGGTGTGACGCTCCTCGATCATATAGTTTGCACGCTTGCCTGTTGCGTAGCCTGCAGTCGTAGGATCCTCGTATTGATTCTTGTCGTACATATCAGCGAAGTTGATGCGGCCATTCCAATGAGCCTTCATCTGCGCAGCTGCAAGAGCATACTCCATAAGCTGATTATTGGTAATCGAGAGGCCGTTGCGATCTGACGACTCGTTCAAGATACCCGGAACAGCCGGAGTAATCTGGCTCGTATAGTACGAAGGCAGATAGCGGTAGTAGTCGGGACGCGGATCCGCACCATCCTTCCAAGTGAGGGCCGAGTAGCCATTGAAACCGAAACGCACCGAAGTAGCTGCAGTAAAGCGAGTCTTCTCCGAAATGTCGTAGTAGTAGTTAAGCATCACGATAGGCTCGTGCGAACGGCGAACACGCGTATTACGCATCTTATCGCCCTGCATACCCACGTTGGGGTTGTAGTAGTTGCTGCCGAACATATCGTAAGCCTCCTGAGTCGAAGCCTGCTGAGCACCACGCTGCTGCGGAGTACCGAGCACCATCAACGAGAGACGGTGCTGCTTGCCGAAGAGCTTCTCTGCAGCCGCAAAGTAGCCGTAAGAGTTGTAATAAACGCCATCAACATAGCCATTACCGCCCTGACGAGTCGACACCGAGAAGGCATACGACCAACCATTATCGAGCGCACCCGAAGCATACGATACGATTGCGCGGAAGCGATACATCTGGTTACCATTCGATACGCTCACACGGAAGCCCTTACGCATCTGCGATGCACGAGCATTGATGTTTGTCATACCGCCGAAACCGCCAACGCCATACTCCGAAGCCTCGAGACCCGATGCATTCTCCTGGTTACGAGTTGCATCATTCATACCGCTCCACAACGACCAAGGGCCATAGCCGGTCATAGCATCATTAAAGCGGATACCATTCAGATAGACATCGGTGTACTGCGAATCATAACCACGCACATTGAAGCGCATCTCCGAGAATCGGTACGAAGCGATATTATTGAAGATATCCTTCGAAGCCGAGAGCGAAGAGGGGAGTGCCGAGGTATCCGAAGCCGAAGAGTCGTTGTCGAACTCTGCGAATACCGAATCATCCTGAGCCTCACCCTGCGCTGCAGGCGCCATAATTACTGCATTGAGATTCTTCACTACGTCACCAACCCTCACCACGAGATCCAAAGTCTCGAAATCGGGGTTAGTAAAGGTGAGCTTGTAGTCGCCCTTAGGCAGGTTGCCGAGAGAGAAGTTACCCTCCTGGTCGGTCTTCACGCTCTTGCCGGTGCTGTCGATTGTAACCTCGACATTACCAATCGCTACGCGGTCCGTACGCGACACAACCTTACCCTTAATTCCGCCATCCTGCGCATAGGCCGCAAGCGAAACCAGAGTAGAGATTAAAATTAGTAGAGTTTTTTTCATATAGTTTGAATATTGAGTTATTTCGAGATGTAGATATATACGGGGAAGTGATCCGCAAATCCGTTCTGGAAGTTATTACCCACAAACGAACGCAACGGATAGCCCTTATACTGACCCTCCTTCTGAATCATATAATCTCTGCGGAAGATGTTGCCATAGAACTTTGTACCCTCGCCCTTCTTGAGTTTAATCTCACCGGTAGAGCCTGTTGCCAAGTTCTCCGACATAACCATAATATCGAACAAGTTCCACGAATCCTGATAAGCCAGAGTTCCGTAGCCCGCCTTGAGCATATCGATAAAGGGAGTGTAGAGGTCGCCCTGCTCCAACTTCTTGATATTACCCTTGGCGCCCATAATCTCGGTCACGCTCTTGTCGGTAACGTCATCATTGAAGTCACCCATCATCACAACCTTGGTTGCGGGGTTAATCTTGCGCACCGAGTCGGCGATGGCACGGCACTGTGCAGCCGCAGCGTTACGCTTGAAAGCCGAAGCCTCCTTACCACCCAGACGTGAAGGCCAGTGCGACACGAGGAAGAAGAATGGCTCGCCCTCGATAGTTCCCCACATCGTCACAAGGTCACGAGTACGGAAGTTGGGCATACTCGGCAGATTGAACTTCTCGGCCTTGCTGCCCTCCAACTTGAAGACATCGGGACGATAGAAGAATGCGCAATCCACACCACGCGCATCGGGCGAGTCGAAGTGCACGATGCGATAGTTGCCGTGCTTGAGTTTCGGCTGCGAAGCCAAATCCTCAAGAACGAGGCGATTCTCGACCTCCGATACACCGATAACCACGGGGAATGACTTGTCGATACGAGCGATATCGAACAGCACACGCTCCATATTCGAGAGCTTTGCCTGATACTTGTAGGTGTTCCACTTCTTGGCACCTTCGGGCAAAAACTCCTCATCGTGAGTCTCGGGATCGTTGATTGTGTCAAAGAGGTTTTCAAGGTTGTAGAAAACCACCTTGTGCGGCATCTGCGCAAAGCAAGCGATGAAGGCTGCCACAAAAAGAGTAGTAAAGAGTAGTCTCTTCATAATTTAAGGGTTTTATTATGTTATTTATATCTCTCTATCTGTTAATTAAATACACGTTGCCAATCGCTAAAATTCTTCTGCGACTTAACCTCAGCAGCAATCGCAGGGTCGAGTTCGCGGAAGAATTCAAATCCACTGCGACGCTCAATCTCCGAGATAGGCACCACCGCCGCCTCTGCCGAGATGCTATTAGCACTATCCGTATTCTCCCACAAAAAGCCGATGGCTATAATATCGTCAGCATTGGTAATCTCCGAAATTCGCTTACCTGTATTGCCCGACTTGGTACGCAGCAGCAACTTGTAGCAGTGCGAAGGTACGGTAATCGTACGCTGGCGGCTGGTGATCTGGCGAGCACCCGCCTCATAGAGAGTTCCAACCACGCAGAAGAGCGTATCTCGACACTTTGCATTGCGAGCCTTATTCTCGAGCGAAGCCCAAGTGCCTTGATTAAGATCCGAGGCTTGGGGGAACATATTGGTTGCGTAGAATGTCTGCGCATTTGTCATCCAAGTACTGTAACGACTTGCCGAGGGGAGCATATGTCCGCGATCGTAGCCATAACTTCCATAACCACCCTTGATGATATTCTGTTGTCTATCCTGCGGGATTATGGGATGAGTAAGCTCATAGCGAGGATTCTTCTTGTCGCCCTGACCCGTGGTCACTGCATCGTCAAATGCCCACGCATCGGTACGGGTATTGAAACCACCTCCGGTATAAGAGGAGTGGATAGGGTAGGCCACCCAATGCGATACCAACTTATCGAGATCGTAACAGATCGAGTAGTTACGCACCGGAATTGATTGCCCATTCAGAGTTGTGAAATATGTTTTGTGAACGTATCTTACATTGTCATTGTGTGCAGGCTGCTCGCCCCACGCGCGGTTGTAGTCTGACGAATCAGAGAATCCCCACTGCAAAAGCGAGAGGATTATGACCTTTCCGTTCGAGAAATTTACTGTAACCTCGCCCGAACGCTCCGAGGTTGTATCATTGCTATCGAAATAGAGGAAGAAGGTTGTTCCATATTTACCCACCTTGCCCACGATCTCAGTCACTTGAGTAGTTGATGAGAGCGATAGCCACTCCCCGCCACTCGTAATTGTAATTGTGTATTCGCTCTCGGGATCACCTAAGATTCCGCCCGAGAGAGTTGTTTCGTTGTAATTAACAACGCTCTTATTAAGCCAAGCCTTCGACTTGTATATCTCCATCTCTTCGTCGTCGCCGCTAAAAATAAGCTCACAAGAGGTTAGCGACATAACGACCCAAAGAGTGCCCATTACGACACCCATTCTCTTAAAAATTTCGCTCAAAAATCTCTTCATCATCTTCATCATCACGAGAGTACAACACTTCGTAGGGTTAAAATTCAAAAACTGCACTCTCTTTTAGAAAACCACGCTCCCGACAGGGCCGAAGCCCTGCCAAGAGTCGATGGTTAAAATTGGTTTGTAGAATTACTTCTGGTAAGTTACAACGATCTTCTTGATACGACGCTGACCCTTAGTAGAACCAGCCGACTGAGGATCGATAGTAAATACAACCTCCGAAGCAGCACCTACCCAAGTACCGGTAGGAATACCATCAGTGTAGGTACCTACGTTTGCCGAAACGGTGTTAGGATCGGTGTACGACTCGTAAGTAATCTCTACGTTAGTGATAGTAGCACCCGAGAGAGTGAATGTGTTGGTTGCATACGAACGAACCAGACCATCATATAACTTCGATGCGTTGGTGTTTGAGCCCTTATCCCACTTGATAGTGATACCATCAACGGTCTTCTCGCCAACCTCGGTACCACGCTCCTGATCTCCATAGAGCGCTGCCATATCCAGAGTTGCATTAGCTGCGCTGTTGCTCTCCTGAATAACCTTAACAGTCTTGGTCAGAGTCTTAGTACCGTTCGAGAAGGTAATAGTAACGATTGCACTCTTTACCGAGCCCTCGTTAGCACCCTTAGGAGTAACGTAGAGGGTAGTGCGTGCTGTGTTACCGAGCTGCTTGCCGAGAGTAAAGTCAGTCTCGTTGTCGATCGACCACGAAAGCTCATAACCCTCCAAAGAGTTGGTTGTAGCAGTGAAAGTCTGACGGCTGCTCGAAGTTGCGTCAGCAGCGAAAGTAATCTCAGTCTTGTCTACGTTGAGCTGAGGCGAGTTGGGATCAGCCTCTACCGAGTAGGGCATTACGTTTACATAGTTAGTCGAGCCCGATACCGAAAGACCTACATAGTAACCCTTGATAAGAACAGCCTGGCCATCGAAGTGTGCATAATCAGCGTTGTTTACATACTGAACCGAACCCATCTTGGTTGCGCCCTCGATACCCTCGATGTTAGCGTAGTTACCAGAAACCTTCCAAGTACCAACGAGCTCAACCTCCTTAGCGATCTTGCTGTCAGTCAAATTGTCGAATGCAGCACCGCTAACAACTACAGGATTGTGAGCAACCTCATTGTCAGTCGAAACAACCTCTACAGTTGCTGTATTAGTGAACTGAGGAGTACCAAACGAGCCTGTATCCTTAGTAAATACAGTTACCTGACCCGAGATGTTGATCTTCTCACCTACGGTACGACCGTGACCCGAGTGGTAAACAACCATTGCACCGCTCTCGTCAGCAATCATATAAGCCTTCGCGCCGGTAGCAACAACCAATACATTCTCCAACGAGAACTCTGCACCAGCACCTACAACCTCAGGAGTAATACCCGAGATACCGAGCTTGCCGGCAGCGTTCTGGAAGAGAGCAACCTCTGCAGTAGGAGTAAGCTCAACACCTGCCATAACACCCTTTGCAGTGAACGACACCTTGATGTCACGAGCTGCAGTAGCAGCGGGAACAGTTACGGTAACAACTGCGTCACCATTACCACTCTTCTTCGAGAGAGTAACATCTGCAGCATCAACCTCTGCAGTCCAGGGAGCATTCGAAGTAACGGTTACAGTTACAACGCCACCCTCAAGAGTTACGCCATCAACATCAGCTACAGCCGAGATCTCGGGCATACCCTCAAAAACATCGTTCTCACCTGTGTTAGGATCCTCACAAGCGACGAACGCACCTGCAGTCAGCACCAAAGCTGCCATCAGGAACGATTTGAACATCTTTTTCATAAGCATTTAATAATTAAGTAAAAAGTTTGTAAAAATGTTAAAAATATTAAGTCCTAAATTTAGCCTTTTTATTAACTCCCTGTCTTTTCAGACCACTTAACGGCACAAAAGCGCAAGGAGTGCAAATATATTATATATAATATATACGACCAAATTTTATATCACTTTTTTTTTCAAATTTTCCTTACGGCACAACAAAAAAAAAGGATGTCGGAACTCCGACACCCTTAACAAACCAGCCAAAGGCCGATGACTATTTACGAGGCTTATACTTCTCGGTACGCCAATCGCTAATTACGCCACTCCAATTGAGTCCGTATGCGTAATCGTAGACGTTTCCATCTGCATCCTTATAGCACTTCATATCGAAGGGAAGATCCTCGCACTGCTGCTCGACGGTCTTCATATCGGCAGGCATCTGCACCGGCAGCAATCCCTGCGGCTCGGCCTTACCGGCCATAATCTCAAGAAATGCCTGATTCTGAATCTCGAAGCCAATCAGGATAGCATCCACCACGCCCTCAAACTCCGAAAATACCAACGGACGCTCAGCTGCAACCGCCACAATAACCGGCTTATTTCCCATCGCCTTGCGAGCCTCAAGCACTGCATCCAACTCGCACTTATTATGAGTCTGCACGGTCTTGCCACGATAGGTGCGGTTGTTAAAGTTTTCCTTCGGATCACCACCCGCAAGGCTCTCTTTACGAGCGTGTTTCGCAGTGTAGTCACCATACTGCAACGAGATGGGTACATAGCCCGTACCGCCGGCTCTGATATCTCGTGCCGAGTAACCACGGCCAACCGTCGGACCCTGGATAAATACCAATGCACAATCGGCCTCTTCGGGATTGGAAACCACGTCAAAATAGCGATTGACAAGATCCAAACTAACTCCATATCCATCGTGCGGCTCACCGCTATATGCACCGCTCCAATAGTTCTTATCTTGGGGGTAGTGATGCACCGGAACATAGACCTTTACACGCTCCTTCAACGGCAGGGTATTATTGTGATTTTTAAGCATTACAACCGACTTCAGCTGCGCCTCAAATCCCTTCTGCGTAAACTCCTTACATCCTACGACCTGCTGACTGATGTGAGGCTCGAGATAGGAGTTTTCAAACAGTCCTGTACGGAAGATATTTACCAGCAAACGTACTGCAGACTGCTCGAAGCGCTCACGAATAGCCTTCTCGCCAAATCGCTCCTTACCAAGCTCGTATGCCTCGATGATATGCTTCTTGGTATTGATACCACCAAACTGATCCACACCAACCATCAGCACCTGCAAGTAACGCTCCGCAACGGGCATATTCTCCACGCCCCAGGGCTTACCGTTGTTATAGTAAGTCCACTTATACTCATTCACGATACCCCAATCGGTGCAGACTACACCCTCATACTTGTACTTCTCGCGCAGGAGATCGTGGATAATATATTTGCTATATCCGTTAGCGACATTCTCGCCCGAAGGATCCTGATTATAAGAGATTGTGTAGTAGGGCATTATAGCCGATGCCATACCCGTTCCACCCTCAAGTTTGAAAGCTCCCTCGGTGAAGGGCAACAGGTGCTCCTCGAAATTGTTTCCGGGGTAGACCGCATACTTTCCGAAGGCAAAGTGCGCATCACGGCCAGCCTCGCCCGTACCACCACCAGGCCAATGCTTAGCCATAGCATTCACAGAGTTCATTCCCCAAGCGCCCTCCACAGCATCTTTGCCTGTCGAGGTTTGGAATCCGTCAGTATATGCACGTGCAATGTCGGTTGCGAGCTTTGAACCCTCACCAAATGTAGCCATAACTCTACGCCAGCGTGGATCGGTCGAGAGGTCAATCTGCGGAGAGAGAGCAGTCGCCATACCGAGATGGCGATACTCCGTAGAGGCAACATCGCCAAATTGGCGAGCTACCGCAGGATCAAAGGTTGCCGCCATACCAAGCAGACCCGGCCAAATCGAAATCTTACCACCTCCCGAAGAGTACTCCTCGTCAGAGATCAAGCCGTGACGCGGATCTGAGCTATTATTTGCGGGAATACCGTGGTCGATACCCTCACACAAAGCCTGCAATTTATTATTCCACTCAGCCGCAAGGTAAGGGCTGCGCACGCTCTTAATAAGAATGTGGCGAATCTTATCTTCGACAATCATAACTCGCTGCTGGTCTGTAAGAGCCGATGCAGGAACTGCCGCCTCGTGGAACGGTTTGTTGTTGTAGGTAATCTTACGCGAAGAGGAGCTTATATGAGGAATTGAGAGTGACGAGCTATAGATCATCAAGCCCGCAATCTCGTCAAGAGAGAGTTGCGTCGCCAAATCCTCGGCACGCTCCTTCGAGGGGCGACGCCAATCCTCATAGATATCGAGCTTGCCATTACGATTCAGATCCTTAAAGGCATAGCCATCAACCTCGAGCAACTTAAGCCCCGAATCCTCGTTATAGCCAAGAGTTCGGCCTCCCTCATTCTTAACCTCAATAAAGGTTCCTTTGTCCGTCTTGCTCCACTTGGGAAGAGCAACGGCCGTAGCCGACACCGACAAGAGTGCAACCACAGCCGTAATTGAAAAGATCTTTTTCATCTGCTTATATTTTAGGCTACAAAGCAGCCAATTCACTACCTTCTGCGGAATGGCATACCACCCGGCATCTTCGGCATCTTACCGCCAAAGCCGGCTGCCATCTTCATCATCTTGCGAGTATCCTCAAACTGCTTCATCAGTCGATTAACATCAGCCATAGTCGTACCCGAGCCCTTGGCGATACGCTCACGACGGCGAGCATTGATAATCTCGGGATGCTCACGCTCCTCGGGGGTCATCGAGCCGATAATAGCCTCGGTCTGCTTGAAGACATCATCACCCAACTCCACATCATTCAACATCTTACCCATACCGGGGATCATCGATGCGAGATCCTTCAGGCCTCCCATCTTCTTAATCTGCTGAATCTGACCAATGAAGTCATTGAAATCGAACTTATTCTTAACGATCTTCTTCTTCAAGCGGCGAGCCTCCTCCTCATCAAACTGCTCCTGAGCGCGCTCTACGAGCGACACAACATCACCCATTCCGAGGATACGGTCAGCCATACGCTCGGGGTGGAATACCTGCAGCGCATCCATCTTCTCGCCACTCGAGATAAACTTCAGTGGCTTATTTACCACCGAGCGAATCGAGATAGCGGCACCGCCTCGTGTATCACCATCGAGCTTAGTGAGTACCACGCCATCAAAATCAAGGCGATCGTTGAACTCCTTAGCAGTATTCACTGCATCCTGACCCGTCATCGAATCGACCACGAAGAGGGTCTCGCTCGGATTAACCGCAGCCTTAATTGCAGTAATCTCCTGCATCATCGCCTCATCTACAGCCAAACGACCAGCCGTATCGACGATAACTACGTTATACGAGTTCTGACGAGCATATTTAATTGCATTCTCGGCAATCTGTACGGGATTCATATTTCCCTCCTCGGTGTAGACAGGAACGCCAACGGTCTCGCCCAGAATCTTCAACTGATCGATAGCCGCAGGGCGATATACGTCACCCGCAACAAGCAGCACCTGACGACCCTTCTTACTCTTGATAAACGAAGCCAACTTACCCGAGAAAGTTGTCTTACCCGAACCCTGCAAACCTGCAATAAGAATCACTGCAGGGGTACCCTCCAAGCGGATATCGGTAGCCGTACCACCCATAAGCGCAGCCAACTCATCGCGCACGATTTTGGTCATCATCTGACCGGGCTTGACTGCCTTGAGTACATCCTGACCCAATGCCTTCTGCTTAACCTCATCGGTGAACGACTTTGCAACCTTGTAGTTTACATCGGCATCAATCAGCGCACGGCGAATCTCCTTAAGAGTCTCAGCAACATTGATTTCGGTAATACGACCCTCACCCTTGAGAATTTTGAAGGATCGTTCGAGTTTATCAGTTAAATTTTCAAACATATTTTTCTCTTATTTTATTCTTTAATAATGAGCAACAAAGGTAGGAAATTTTTATAAATTATCTAACCTTCGACATAAACTTTTCTCTATCCACAACATAGCGAACGTGTACGCCCTCGCCAATGGCGCCGACCTGATCTGCAGCGCTAACCTTAAAGGTCAGCTTGCGACCCTCGACAGATGTCAGCACAGCCGTAGCCGACACTTCAGTTCCAATACCCGAAGGTTTGATATGGGTGGTATTCATCTCCGATCCCACAGTTGTCGATCCCTCGGGCAGAGCCTCCGCAACAGCGTTCATTGCTGCATTCTCCATCAGTGCAACCATCGCAGGCGTTGCAAACACCTCCATATCGCCCGACCCTAAAGTCACGGCACAATTCTCGAGCGCAACCTTAACTCGGCTCGTATGTGTAAGTCCCTCTTTCAACATTTTCTGACTTTTTATAGTTCCGCCCCAATAATTGGGTTATCGGTTTCGTTTATTCGGCAAAAATAGTTATTTTTGTAGTTACAAGCAAGAAAACAACGATGAAACGCGGCTTTATCACACTATCATTGTTTCTGTTCGCCCTGCTCTGCTCGGCGAGCATCTCGGCGCAAGGTAGAGCCACACTGCATCGTGGTCGCGGATGGTGGCACCAGGAGTGGACCGTAGACAACAAAAGTGGAGATTCGATAGCCACGGTACATATGATGCCCCTCTACAAGTATAATCGTGGCATCGACACACGCCGATACTACCGCCTTATCCGCACCGTCAAAAAGGTCTATCCGCTGGCTCAGATTGCACGCAACGAGATGGCCAATATGGAGGCTGAATTGCGCAAAATTCCGACCCTTAAGGAGCAGAAAGAGTTTGTCAAAGGGGTCGAGAAGCGCATCGTAGATCAATATACGCCTTTGATTAAACGTATGACACTCTACGAAGGCAAAATCCTCTGCAAACTCATTGACCGCGAAACCGAATTTACAGCATACGAGGTTATCAAAGAGTTTCGCGGCAGGTTTGTCGCCGGATTCTGGCAGGGTATAGCCCGCATCTTCGGTAATAACCTCAAACTCGAATATGAGCGCGAGGGCGACGACAAGATTATGGAGCAGATCGTACTCTACCACGAGGCAGGACTCCTCTAAATAGACAATAAAAAAGAGCGTCTTGAAAGACACTCTTTTTCTTTAGGCATAAGCCTTATTAACAAAGCGTTAGATTCGCTTAATTAAAATCTTGCTTTAATATTGTTTGCAGCCTTCTCAAGCAGCTCTGCGGGGCAGCACAAAGTGATACGAACATAGCGCTTACCCTCTGTTCCGAAGATACCTCCGGGGGTAAGGAATACATCACACTTCTCCATCACCTCATCCGAGAAGTCATAGCAGTCACCCTCGTAATCCTCAGGAATCTCAGCCCAGATAAAGAGACCTGCCTGGTTGGGACGATACTTACATCCGAGTGCATCGAGGATTGCGTAGCCCTGCTTCTCGCGCTCGTAGTAGATCTCGTTAAGCTCCTTAAACCACTCATCGCCAAGAGCCAAAGCAGTCTCGGCAGCAGCCTGAATGGGGTAGAACATACCCGAGTCCATATTCGACTTGAAGGTCAAAATCGAGTCAATCCACTCCTTCTTACCAAGAATAACACCCACACGCCAGCCGGCCATCGAGTGACCCTTCGAGAGTGAGTTCATCTCCATAGCAACATCCTTTGCGCCCTCCACTGAGAGGATACTCATCGGAGCCTCTGCGTTACGGATAAACGAGTAGGGGTTATCGTGGATAATGAGGATATTATGCTTGCGACCGAAAGCCACGATCTTCTCAAAGAGCTCGCGGGTCGGAGTCTGACCTGTCGGCATACCGGGGAAGTTGGCGAACATAATCTTTACGCCCTCGACACCAGCAGCCTCAATAGCCTCAAAATCAGGAGTAAAGTCATTCTCCTTATTGAGCGAGTAGGGGAGCATTACACCACCTGTCATGCTAACTGCCGACTTATATGCAGCATAGCCGGGGTTGGGAACAAGCACCTTATCGCCGGGGTTGATAAAGGTCTGGCAGATGTGCATAATACCCTCCTTCGAGCCGATGAGTGGCAACACCTCGGTGTTGTAGTCCACCTCTACGCCGTACCACTTGCCGTACCAATCGGCGAA
>JAGBVQ010000074.1 GCA_017630245.1 Alistipes sp.
AACCATAAAGAAGCAAACGAAACCGTAGAGACCCTGCGAACCCGGAAGTGCCGAGAGGATCATATAACTACCGAAAGCTGCGCCATTCTTCTTCATTGCGCCTACTGCGGTCTGACCGCAAATTGCAGTACCTACAGACGATGCGATACCTGCCAAGCCTACCATCAGTGCAACACCGACATAAGCCAAAATCAAAGCTGAATTCATAATTGTAATTTGTTTAATTAGTTATTGTTAAATTTGTTCTATTGTTCTTTTTTGAGCGGTTCGAATGCGCGTGTAGTCATCTCGAAACCTGCATTTTTGTAAAACTCCACGAAGGTCAGTCGCATCGGGTGAACGAATGACGAGATCGCAGACATAAAGAGGTTGATGCCGTGGCCGACAAGCAGGATCGCCGTAGCTCCCAGAATCTGGAAGATGGTACCTACGCCGAACTCACCGATGCCTGCATCCAAACCTGTAAGACCCATAGCCAGCGAGTTGAATACCTGCGCCAAAACACCTCCCGACAGACCGATAGCGAAGAGTCGGATGTATGAGAGCACGTCACTCAACAGACCTGTTATATTATTATAGGTATCCCACAAGCCCGAAGCGAAGTTCATCACGGGGTTGCGATGCACATCGTTGAGCAGCAACATCAGCACAAAACCTACACCCATCGCCACATAGAATGCGATAGACGAGGTGGTGAACCACGGAATAACCCACGCGGGGTTGAGCAGCTGCAGACCTCCGGCCAAGCAACCCGACACCAGGATGATAAACCATCCCAGCAGTGCAAAGGTTGATGTGATACCAAAGGTGCGAGCCTTGAAGATGATGTTCAGCAACATACCAAACAGAATCTGGAAGACTCCGAGTGCCAATGCCCACGAGAAGAACTTACCCTGGAAGTCGAGGAACGGAATCGGACACTCCGCCATATCGGGATAGCCCATCAATGCCGGAATACTCATACCGAAGAGCGATCCGGTGTAGAGACCGAACAGAGTTGTCGCGCCACCGCAAACCATTGTGAGATAGCCTGCCGTACGCATAGCCTTGCTCTTGAGGGCCAACACCAAACCGAGAGTAAAGATTATCGCTCCGTAACCCGCATCGTTCAAGCAAATTGCAAAGAAGAGCATGTAGAACGGTGCGAAGAAGGGTGTCATATCGAGTGTACCGTACTTCGGGAGTGCATACAGGCCACCGATCATCTCGAACAAGCGGGCAAAGCGGTTGTTCTTGAGCTTCACGGGAGTATCATCCTCGGGGGTCGGTTCGCTCTTGATGTACACCACGTTGGGGTACTGCTCGAGCAGAGAGTCGACCTTCTCGGCTGTTTCAGCCTCGGCCCATCCCTCCATAACCATCAGCAGACCATCTGCCTCGCGAGTTGCGGACTCTTCGATCTTAACATTCTGCAGACGCTCCTTGAGTGCGGCGATCTCGGCGTCGAGCTCCGAAATCGAGAGTGCACACTGCGAAAGCAGGGTGTCGAACTCTGCGATCTTGGCCTCGAGAGCCACAACCTCAGCCTCCGCCTGGCCGGCATCGCACTGGGGAAGCTTTGCCTCCATAGCGTCGAGAACCACATCTGTGTCGGGATCAGTAACAACCACGAAGTAGACGATTCCCGCTACTTCGTTGATTATCGAGATATTAAACTGAGAGTTCCACGCCTCTGCATAAGCATCAAACGTGCTTCTCTGAGTGGTGAAGAAGCGAAGTACAACGCCCTGGGCCAAGAGATTCTTCACGGTCTCAACCGAGAAGTCACCCCACGCACTCCACTCGCTTGCGATCTTGGTCATTCGGCCGATATCCGAGCGCAACTCAGCGATCTTCTGCGATGCAGCAGTATACTTCTGGAAGACGTCGGTAGTGGTGCCGGCGCTCTCGATGAAGCTTTCGCTAGTGCGGAACAACTCGAGTGCATCCTTAGCCTTCAGGCGAGCCTCGATGTCGGTAACAAGCTGACGATCATCCTCTTGTGCCTCCCAGCCTGTGGTGGTGATATCCACAAGACCGAGTTCACGCAAACGCTCGATAAAATCCTCGCTCTGTCCTGAATAGAGGACAAAGTCGTATTTGGTCATCTTCGAAATCATAGAGTCTGCCCCTCCGCGGCTTGCTGTTGACGGGTTTTAACGATCTTCTGTGCGGACTTCGAGAGGTTCGACTCATCCTCCATACATCGCTTGATTTTACGTATGGCATCCTCATATCCGGGAATGTGTACCTTCTCGTAGAGGTTTACCTTCTGAGTAGTTTTGCGTCGAGCGTAGTCGAGCAACTCGACGCGACGATTGTAGACCTCGTGCTGAATGCCGAGCTCTGCCAATCGCTTAAGTATTGCCACTCCATCCGAGAACCACAACGGCGATGAGAAGACGTCATAGGGCTTCTCCTCGAAGTTGATACCGCCCAGCACCGGAATTCGCACTCCGGCAATCTTTTGGGTGGTGAGGTCTACATCGGCGATGCGGAGCAGCGTGCAATCGAACTCTCCCCAGAGAGCGACCATATACTCGTACTCTGCGACCGCACGGTCGAAGAGCCCACGGTACTCCTGGGCAGACATCTTCGCACGTTTGACCTCGGAGCGCAGAGCCGACTCCTTCGACTTGATGGTCGGAAGAGCCTTCTGGCGCATCTTCAGCTGTTTGCCGAGTTCGCCGAGCGAAGTCTTGTTATATTGAAACTTGATTGCCATTGCGCGTTACGCTTTCCAATACTTTTCGATAAGTTCTGCCTTGATTGCAACCTCCTCGCGAGTGAAGTACTTCGAGAAGAGAGTCCAAGCGGTGTCGAGCATCTGCTCGATCTCGATGTTTACGTCGATTGCAAGCAACTTCTCCGAGTAGTCGTGTGCGAACTTCAGAGCACGTTCATCATAATCCGAGAGGTCGAAACCGTTCTCGAGCTTGGTCTTTGCATTTGCTGCATCAGCATAAAGACGCACGCAGGCGTTCATTACCTGGGGGTGATCCTCGCGGGTCTTCTTGCCGATAACCAGCTGCTTCAGACGCGAGAGCGAACGGAACGGGTCAACGATAACCTTACCTGTATCCGAGTCGTTACGCAAGAAGAGCTGACCCTCGGTGATGTAACCCGTGTTATCGGGGATAGCATGGGTAATATCACCACCCGAAAGGGTTGTAACGGCGATAAGGGTGATCGAACCACCGTTAGGCAACTGTACGGCCTTCTCGTAGATCTTTGCCAAATCCGAGTAGAGCGAACCGGGCATAGAGTCCTTCGAGGGGATCTGGTCCATACGGTTCGACACGATAGCCAACGCATCGGCGTAGAGGGTCATATCGGTTAGAAGCACCAGAACCTTCTCGCCCTTATCAACTGCGAAGTACTCTGCTGCGGTAAGTGCCATATCGGGCACGAGCAGACGCTCAACGGGAGGATTCTCGGTAGTGTTCACGAATGAAACGATGCGGTCGAGCGCACCTGCGTTCTCGAATACCTGCTTGAAGTAGAGGAAGTCGTCATTGGTAAGACCCATACCTCCGAGGATAATCTTGTCGGCCTTTGCACGCAGTGCCACGTTTGCCATCACGGCATTGTAGGGCTGGTCGGGATCGGCGAAGAAGGGGATCTTCTGACCCGAAACGATGGTGTTGTTAAGGTCGATACCTGCGATACCTGTAGCGATAAGCTCCGAAGGCTGCTTACGCTTGAAGGGGTTTACGGTCGGGCCACCAATCTCGCGTGCCTCACCCTCAATCTGCTCACCACCCTCGAGCGGCTCGCCGTATGCGTTGAAGAAGCGACCTGCAAGATTGTCCGAAACCTTCAACTTCGGCGGCTCACCGTGGAATACCACCTCCGAGTCGGTCTTCAAACCCTCCGTTCCGGCGAAAACCTGCAAAGTTACGTTCTCGCCCATAATCTTTACGACCTGAGCCAGCTTACCGCCTACGGTAGCGAGCTCGTCATTACCTACGCCCGAAGCCTTGAGCGTTACGGTCGCCTTGGTAATGTTGTCGATTTTGGTATATACTTTCTGAAATGCTCTTGTTGTCATAGCGCGGAATTATTTGTGCGGCTGCTGGTTAACCATATTCTCAATCTGTGCCTTGTAGTCGAAGAACTTCTCCGAATTCCACTCAGCGTAGTTCATCTGACGGAAGAGGTTGATGAGCGACTTGAAGAAGTGCGAGCAAGCCTCGAAATCGTCAAACTCGAAGTCGTTGTGGCATACGTCGAGCACCAACTCGTACATCATCTTCTGACGCTCGAGAGGACAGTTTGCGTCGATATCGTCGAATGCATCCTGCTGGAGGATAACGAAGTCGATCAATTCGCCCTTCCAGAAACGCTCGTGGTAATCTACGGGTACACCGTCATCACCGAGGATGTTGATCTGGTCGTTAGCCTCCTTACCACGCTGAACGATGGTCTTACCCTCGTAAACGAGGTCTACCCAATCCTTCTCGATCTTCTCGTCGAGGTAGCTGCGGATTTCGGGGTACTCCAGATATTTCGAATACGAATCAATCGGGTCGATAGCGGGGTAGCGCTTCGAGTCTGCACGACCCTGCGAGAGGGCGTAGAAGCAACGTGCAGCCTTCTTGGTCGACTCGGTTACGGGCTCCTTGAGGTTACCACCCGCGGGCGATACCGTACCGAGGAAGGTTACCGAACCGGTTTCGCCGTTGGTGAGCTTTACCAGACCTGCACGCGAGTAGAAGTTCGAGATGATAGCCGAGAGGTCCATCGGGAACGCATCCTGACCGGGAAGCTCCTCCAGACGGTTCGACATCTCACGCAGAGCCTGTGCCCAACGCGAAGTCGAGTCAGCCATTACCAGAACCTTCAGACCCATCGAGCGGTAGTACTCACCGATAGTCATACCCGTATAAACCGAAGCCTCACGAGCTGCAACGGGCATATTCGAGGTGTTACAGATGATGATTGTACGCTCCATAAGCTTGTGGCCGGTGCGGGGGTCGGTGAGTTCGGGGAACTCAGCGAAGATCTCCACAACCTCATTTGCACGCTCACCGCAAGCTACGATGATGATAACGTCTGCATCTGCCTGCTTAGAGATTGCGTGCTGAAGCACGGTCTTACCTGCACCGAACGGGCCGGGGATAAAGCCGGTACCACCCTCTGCGAGCGGGTTGAAGGTATCGATTGCGCGAACACCGGTCTCCATCACGCGCGAGGGACGCGGCTTCTCGGTGTAGCAGCGTACAGCCTGCTTAACGGGCCACTTCTGAACCATTGTGATGTTGTACTCGTTGCCGTCAACGTCTGCAACAACTGCAATAGTGTCGGTAACTTTATACTCACCAGCCTCAGCTACGCTCTTCACGGTGTAGTTGCCGGTCATAATGAAGGGAACCATAATCTTGTGAGCTACCCACTGCTCCTGAACCTCACCGAGCCACGAAGCTGCGCTCACCTTATCGCCTGCCTTTGCCAACGGCTTGAATGCCCACTTCTTCTCGAAGTCGAGCGGCTCGGTAACCGAACCACGCTCGATGAACAGACCGTCCATCTTAGCCAAGTCGTTCTGCAAACCATCATAATTCTGCGAGAGAAGACCTGGAGCCAAAGTTGCCTCGAGCATGTGTCCCTCGAACTCAACCTTGTCGCCAACCTTCAGACCGCGTGTACTGTCGTACACCTGCACATAGGCGTCATCGCCTACAACCTTGATGACCTCAGCCATCATCTTGGTATCACCGCAGTGAACGAAGCAGATCTCGTTCTGACCCACCGCACCGTCAGCATTGACGATCACGATGTTCGAGATGATACCCTTTACAAGTCCTGTAGTTTTCATATTGTGTTATTGTTTATTTATCAAATCTTTACCATCGAGGTCGGCGAGCAGGCGCTCGAACATCTCACGACCGTGACGCACATCCAGCACGCTCCAACGTGCCACCATATTGACCTTTACCAGGTATGCCATAACGGCATTGATATCGAAGTAGTCGAACGTTACTAGCTCGCCCGCCTCGTTCCAACGGATAAGGTCGATCTTGCGCTCCTTCTCGAGCAAGTTCTGCTCGTCGTTCACAGCCACAATCACTCCGTCCACGAAGGCGTACTCGCCTCTCAGTCCGAAGTCGGCAGCCGAGCTGCGCTGCAACTGCTCTACAACGTCACCCTCGCCGATGGTCACCTCCTCAATGGGACGCGACTGCGAGCGGGCTACGGCAGCAGCCAGAATGTTGCGCAGGGTGCGGTCGAACGACGACCACTCACGCAGAAAACGGCACTTCGACTGAGCACACTCCTCGTAGTATGCCTCGAAGAGCGACTTCTCGAATCGCTTGCCGACATCCACCGTTTCAGCCTCCTCGCCCTCGGGATTCGCATAAGCGCGAATTACGTCGGCGATACGGCGGGGCAGGTGTGTCGGGTTTGCCATCTCTGCCTCAATCTCCTCACGCGAAAGGTTTCCCAGCGCGTTGTGTGCCGAGCTTCCGTTGCGGAGGTTGATGAGATTCTCGCAATCGTAGTAGGTGTAGAGCAGACGAACTGCCGCAGCATCGCTCTTCGAGATAACCTCAAGGATCTCCTCGACGATCTCCTTAGCGTCGAAACCCTTGGCGTCAGCATCGAGAGTATACTCGCGAAGACCCGCTACGAGTGCATAGTAATTGGTTGCAAACATAGTGATTATGCCTTATAAAGCAACTGTGAAACCTTCTCGCGGAGGTACTCCTTGAGCAGAGCGTCGAAGCTCTCGTCCGAGAACGAGATGTAGTAGCCACCACTCTTTGCACCTACCTTGAAGCCACTCTTTACATCCTTCGAGTAGCCAACCTCGATACCTGCAGCGAGCAACTCCTTTGCGCTTGCCTCGAATGCAGCAGCGAACTCAGCCTTGTGAGCCTCGGGCAGCAGAGCGTTCAACTCTACCTGCGAAGCTGCGCCATTCCAATTGCGAGCAACCTCGAGCAGCATATCCTTAACGAAAGCTGCATCCAGAGTAGCGCTCTTAACAGCCTCGCTGGTGCTCTTTGCGATGATCATCTCGGCGATCTCTGCCTTGATCTTCGCAACAGCCTGCTTGCCTGCAAGTGCGATCTCGGTCATAGTGTTCTTTTCGATATCCTCGGCCTTATCCTGTGCTGCCTTAACAACAGCCTCGGCCTTTGCCTCTGCCTCTGCGAGGATCTTAGCGGCCTCAGCTTTCGCCTCTGCAACCATTCTCTCGCCCTCGGCACGACCCTTTTCCAGACCCTCTCCGTAGAGTTTTTCGGTCAATTCTTGAAGTTTGTTTGCCATAGTGTTTGATATATTGTTTGTTGTTAATTTGTTTGCTTTTTTATGTCTATTTTTAAGCGGTGCGCAAATGTACTAAAAAAACTCGCAATGCCCAAATTAAAATGTGGCTAATTTCTCAGAGAGAAACTTTTGTGAGAGTTTTGGGTTGTATTGCAGCTTTGTGGCGCGAAATAAGATATAAAAAAAGACTGTCGCAACAGTTTCGTTACGACAGCCTTTTGCTCTTTTTGAACATTGCGTTTTGCTATTGATGCTGCGGACGCAATAGATCCTGTACTACCTTTACGGGTGAGAATGTCGAGATGGGAACATCGACAAAGATGGTATTCCACTTCGCCATTGCGCCATTCCACAGACCCGGCAACTCCTGGGCGCGAAGCTCGCGGCCGCCACTCGATTTAGAAGAGATAAATCCGGTCTCGGGGTCGGTGTATTGGGTGAGGTCGAACTTCGAACCATCGGCTCTACGCACGCCGCAAACGAGGTCTACGGGGTTAAAGTGGGTTGCCGACTTCATAAGCGGCATATCCTCGGGAGCGATCTGACTCGACTCGGCGATCTGTAACGATTGAGTGCCGTCGGGATTGCCTACCCAGAAGGGACCTCCACCCGGCTCGCCTTCGTTGCGTACCATTCCACATACGCGAATCGGGCGATCGAGGATCGAGAGAAGAAGTGCGGTATCACGCTCTGCGGGAAGTTTGGTGTAGAGTTTTTTCTCGATAAAGTTTTCGACTTTTTGAACATCGGCGGTACCGGCCTTCAGATTTGCGAGGTGCTCGGCAGCTTCGGCCTGCAATCCGACCAAGATACCGGCAAGAGCCTTCTTATAGGTTACGGTATCGCCCTTGCGAGCGTCGGTGGTTACGTTGTCGATATTCTTGACAAAGATTATATCTGCATCGATCTCGTTGAGGTTCTCGATAAGCGCTCCGTGTCCTGCGGGACGGAAGAGGAGGTTGCCCTCGTCGGTGAGGAAGGGGGTGTTGTCGGGATTTACGGCGATGGTGTCGGTTGATGACTTCTGCACCGAGAACGAGATCTCATACTTAACACCGAACTTCTCCTCATAGCGAGAGAGTTTCTCATCCAGCAGCGAACGGAAACCCTCAATGTGCTCGGGCGAAACGGTGAAGTGGATCTTCACTACTCCATTCGATGCTGCATACATTGCGCCCTCGGCCAAGTGCTCCTCGACCGCCTTGCGATTGCCGTCGGAGTAGGCGTGGAAGGTGACAAGACCTTTGGGTTTTGCTCCGTAGCAAAGACCGCTCTTTACGATAGCCTCGACTTTGCTCTTGTCGTCAGCCTCAGCACCTACAAAATGTTGCAATTCGGGGTAGAATGCAAACTTGTCGAGGTTGTCGAGCAGTTGGTCGATACCTGCGCCGCGCTTGCCCTCGTTTACAAACTCAAAGAGCTCCTTGAACATTCGGGTCGCAGCACCTGATGCGGGTACGAACTTTTGGATTTTCAAGTTGTTGGCGTGAGCCTCATATTGAGCAACGGCCTCGGCGACCTCCTCCTGTGAGAGGAGTAAGATTCCATCCTCGGGTGAAGCTGCGGCTACAACTTTAAGGAAGGGAAAACCCTTCTGGAAATTTTCGATTTGGTGCTCAACCTGCTCAACGGTAAGACCGTGAGCCTCGATTTGCGCTCTCTCTTTTTCGCTAAACATATCTCAAGATTCAATTATTGGTTGCTTTGTTTTCCAAAGTTACGGAAATATTTTTTAACTTTGCAACAATGATGAGAATTTTTGAACATATTGACCTGCTCCAACGCAACAGTTTCCACGTTGCACAACGCGCTGCACGCCTTGCCGAGTTCGATAAGGCAGAGGAACTGCCGACTCTGTTTGAGCAGTGCCGACCCGAGAAGTGGATGGTGCTTTCGGGCGGTAATAATATCCTTTTTACACAGGATTACGACGGATTGCTGATAACCCCCTGCGGTACTGATATTGAGATCGTTGCAGAGAATGAACGGGAGGTTGAAGTCGAGGCCGAGGCCGGCCTTGAGTGGGATGACCTGGTGCAGTGGTGTGTCGAGCGCAACCTGTGGGGTATCGAGAATCTTTCGCTTATTCCGGGTAAGGTGGGCGCTGCTCCCGTGCAGAATATTGGAGCCTATGGCGTTGAGGCAAAGGATGCTATACGATCGGTTACGATGTTTGTCCCCGAGAGTGGAAATTTCCTGACTCTGGCGGCTGAGCATTGTGCTTTCGGTTATCGTGAGAGCGTTTTCAAGCAGAACCTGCGAGGCAAGGTGATAATCACCTCGGTAAGGTTCCGATTCAGCAAGGAACCCAATCCGATTCTGGGTTATGGAGATGTTATCCGCGAGGTCGAGGCTCGTGGTGGAGCTACGTTGAAGAATATCCGCGAGGCTATCTGCGATATCCGCCGAGCGAAGTTGCCCGATACGGCTGTTCTGGGTAATGCCGGCAGTTTCTTTAAGAATCCGGTGGTGGATATCGAGGTGGCAGAACGCCTGCGCAGCGAATACCCCGAGATGCCGCTCTATCCCGTAGCGGGCGAGGGCAAGGTGAAACTTGCGTCGGGTTGGCTTATCGATAAGTCGGGACTGAAGGGCTATCGTGAGGGTAGTGTCGGTGTGCACGAGCGTCAAGCGCTGGTTTTGGTAAATTATGGCGGAGCTACGGGCGGCGAGGTTATTGCCTTTGCTCGAATGGTGCAACAGCGCGTGAAGGAGCGCTTCGGTATCGAGATTGATACCGAGGTTAATATCTTGTAAATCTCTGCGAAAGTATGGCTGCGACGAATAGTGCTCTCTTTGTTGAGCGTTTCCGTAAATATGTGAGCGATAATGAGTTGTTCTCGGCCGATGACCGTGTTCTGCTTACGGTGTCGGGCGGAGTTGATTCGATGGTTATGCTCTCGCTCTTTACGGAGTGTGGCTATAACGTGGGCGTTGCTCACTGTAATTTCTGTCTGCGTGGTGCCGAGAGCGATGAAGATGAGGTGCTGGTGGCCGAAGAGGCGCAGAAGAGGGGTGTTGTCTGTTATAATCGCCGTTTCGATACGCTGGGCGAGATGGAGCGTACGGGTGAGTCGATGGAGATGGCTGCCAGAAGGTTGCGCTATGCCTGGTTTGATGAGCTGTGCGCTGAATACGGATATAATGTGATTGCAGTGGCTCACCATAGTGACGACTCGATTGAGACCTTTTTTATCAACTTGTTGCGTGGTACGGGCTTGCGAGGCTTGACGGGAATTACTACCCATCGTGGAAATATCGTTCGCCCATTGATGTTCGCAACTCGAAGGGAGATTACAGAGTATGCCGTCTCGCAACATATTCCCTACAGGGAGGATTCGTCGAATCGCTCGACGAAGTATCTGCGTAATAAGATTCGCTTGGGTCTGGTGCCGATGATCCGTGAGATAAATCCGAAATTCACCTCACTGATGCGTGGTAATATTGCGAATCTTACTGCAGCCCAAGCATTTATCAACTACGCCATTGAGATCGTTAAGAAGACGGCGATAGAGGAGCGTGAGGGTATTTACTACCTGCACTTGGAGCGTTTGGGCGATGAGATTCCTCGCGATTTTGTGGCGTACGAGATTCTCAATTCGACATACGGTTTTAAGAGTGATGTTGTGCGCTCGCTTATGGCGGCCTATCGTAAAGGTTGTACCGGTAAGCGCTTCTACTCGAAGGAGTGGGTGGCCTACCTCGAGCGTGGGGAGATTGCGATTGCGCCCATTGCCGATGACGATGATTGCGAGGTTATGGTCGAGGCTGATGCGCTGCGTTCGTTCTGCGGCAACTCGGTGCTCTACTACGAACATACTGATGTAGATCAGATTAAGACCTTTGGTGTACCCGAAAATATGGCGCAGCTTGATGCCGATAAGTTGCACTATCCGCTGCGTCTGCGACGTTGGCGTAATGGAGATTGGTTTGTGCCGTTTGGGATGACGGGTCGCAAGAAGGTGGGCGATCTGCTGACCGATTTGAAGGTCCCGACCCCCGAGCGCAAGCGCCAATTTGTACTGCTCTCGGGCGAGGATATCGTCTGGGTTGTAGGTCGTCGAATAGACGATCGTTATGCCCTCACATCGGAGAGTGAAAATGTGTTGAAAATCACGCGAGAAATTATTTGATAATGGCAAAAAGCACTATAAAATTCAAGGATAGCATCGCTTCGTTCGATTCGCTTATGAGGGATATTGCGGCACGCAAATTCGCGCCGATATATCTGTTGATGGGCGAGGAGTCGTTCTTTATCGACCGTCTGAGCGAGAGGCTCGCAGGCTCGATTCTGAGCGAGGCCGAGCGCTCGTTTAATCAGATTACCCTCTACGGAAAGGATAGCGATGCGGGTACGGTTGTGAACTATTGTCGCCAGATGCCGATGATGGGTTCCTATGAGGTTATAATCCTCAAGGAGGCTCAGCAACTGCGTGATATAGAGAAGCTTTCGCTCTATACTACCAAGCCGTCGGCTACGACAATTCTGGTGATTTGCCATAAAGAGAAGAATGTCGACAAGCGCTCGTCGCTCTACAAGAGTGCATTGGCGAATGGTGTGGTCTTTGAGTCGATACGCCCGCGCGATTATGAGATAGGTCCCTGGCTCTCGGAGTTTGTTGCATCGAAGGGTTGTTCGATTACGCCGAAGGGGTTGGCTATGCTTACCGATCACCTCGGAACAGATCTTTCGAAGATATCGAACGAGATTGGCAAGCTGCTCGTGTCGCTGCCCGAAGGAACAAAGCAGATTACCGACGTGCATATCGAGGAGAATGTCGGTATATCGAAGGAGTTTAATAACTTCGAGTTGTGCAAGGCGGTGGTTATGCGAGATGTGAAACGAGCTCTGACCATTGCTGAGCATTTTGCCCGTAATCCTAAGGATAATCCGCTGTTGGTTACGGTGTTAGCACTTTTTGGCAAGTTCCGTGAAATGTTCGTGATCAACTACTTGCGCTGGCAGTCGCGACGTAAGAATATGCCATTCCCGAGCGATGCGGAGCTTATGGGTCTTGCAAAAATCAACAATATCTATGCCCTCAAGGAGGCGAAAGAGGTCTCTGCGCAGTGGCAGAATAGTAAGGTCTTTGCCGTGCTTGGATTGTTGCGCGAATATGACGCCAAGAGCAAGGGTGTCAATGCCGGCGGAGCGACTGAGGGTGAGTTGCTGCGTGAACTTTTACTGAAGATTTTTATGCAGTAGACACTCCTTTTCGGCGGGTTTATGCCGCGATGATTGGTGATGATAAAGAGTTGTTATATAGATGGTTGCGCCTTTGAGCGTGATAATTTTCCCGAGGGGCTTTATCTCTATCAGACGATAATGACCTTCGGGCATCGGCCCTTATATCTTGGTGCATATCTGGCTCTTTTGGAGGGGGCTTCGCAGGAGCTTCTTTACCGGTCGTTGCCGCTCAAAGAGTCGGATGTGGCAACCCTTATTTCAGACTTTCTGCGCAAAAATGGATATCCTGCAGCAATGCCGTCAAGTGTTGAGTTGCGATACTATCGGTCGGGAGAGGTTGTTCTGCTCGGAGGAGAGGTCTCGCCGTATCCGAAGTTGGGGTTGCGTCTGTTGATGCCGGAGGGCGTGCCTGTGCGATATGATGTGCCAATCTCGGAGGTGCATTCGTCGTTGCGACGGGCGGTGTTTGAGGCGGCTCAGGCGGAGGCTGAAAATAGGGGTGCGAGGGTGGCTGTAAGGGTCGATAGTGAGGGTTTTTTGCGCTCGGTAGATAATGCGGAACTATTTGTGGTTAAGGAGTATACGGTTATGACTCCTGCGCCGCCGATGAGTGTTGAAGGTCGTCTTCTTGCGGAGGCAATTCGGCGTGTCGGATTGCAGCTTGAGATTGCTCCAATAGCGCTTGATGTGGCCGATGATGCAGATGAAATCTTCTATGCGGATCATCGCGGAATAACGGCTTTGGGTCGGTTTAACGGGCGGCCGTTGATGCATATTTTGGCAGAAAAGATTGCGACAGTTTTGTAGGCTGTCGCAATTTTTTTATTTGTGTTTTTGGGGAGGTGTTGGGGGTGGTGAGGGTGTCTGCGATGGAGTTATTAAAAATTTTGAAAACATCTTCGATTTTTGTCTCTCGATTGGGTTAATTCGCTATGTTTCAGCGCCAAAGTTTTGTAAAATTTTTAATATGTTTTTCAGAGAGCGAAAAGTGATAAAAATGTTGCTTTTTCTTCGAAAGATTTTTTGCAGGTAACCAAAATTTGTTTATCTTTGTCTTTGCATACAGGCCAGATTGCAAGGTTGTTTAACCTTAAATTTTAGAGATTTTTGTAACATTTATTCGACGTAGATTATGATCGGATGTTCGTATACGCTTGATTATGTGCGTGTTCGCAGCGGGAAGATGTCTTATTATGGGGCGTCTTGTCTCTCGTCTGTGCGTTCGGTTGTGGGCGCGTCGAGCTCTTTTTTATACGCGCGCAGCGTATAATGCGTGAGACCTGATTTTTGGGGTGCTGATATCGAAATTTTGAAAAATAACAACAAAACTAACTTAGCTATGAAATTCAATTTCCAAACAATGAGAAAGTTCTTTGCAGCGGCAGCGGTTCTTCCGATTTTTGCGCTGTGTGTAGCTTGTACTCCCGGACCGGATCCTGTGCCGGGTGGCAATGAGGGAGAGGGCGA